>NZ_BMDZ01000225.1 GCF_014636235.1 Tistrella bauzanensis | reverse complement strand
TGAGGATTCGACACCCCGAGCCTAACGGCTCAAGGCGAGCAACGCCGCTCTCCCTTTTTCAACAATGACCGGGACATCCCCCTGACTGCGGCGATCAGCTTCAGGGTAGATTTTAGCTGTTAGTGGCGAGGATAAAATCGAAATAAAAGCAATTTTTAGTTGTTATGTTGGGTTGATGGAGTGGTTGTCAGCCGTCAGAGCAATGATCCGGCGGCGCTTGAGTGTGCCGGCGAGGACGAGAGGCCTGCTTGTCTGTCCGACCCGCAACCGGTTGACCGCCTGGACGTTCGCCGGCCCCTTGTGGAGTGCCGAACGATAGGGTCGTCAGTCTCTTGTGATGCTCTTCAATCATTATCTCATTATGCTGCGCCTGCCGCTACGAACTCGAACTGGGCCTCACACCCGGCATACGCGCATATCGGCTTCTTTAGGAGGCTGTCGCGCAATGAGCGCGGCGGGCTGGTTTAGAGCGTCACCGTCGCCTGGGACGGCGTGAGGCGGCCCGTCCTCCT
>NZ_BMDZ01000224.1 GCF_014636235.1 Tistrella bauzanensis | reverse complement strand
ACCAAGCCGGTGCTGGCCATGGCTATGATTGAGCGCGCGGTAGCGACGGGCACGCCGTTCGGCTGGGTCGCCGCCGACAGTGTCTATGGCGTCGGCGGCCTGGAGATGTTGCTGCGCCGCCAGGGCAAGGGCTATGTGCTGGGCGTCAAGGCCGATCACCGGTTCAATTCCTGGGACAAGCCCAGGCCGGTCGGCGGCACGGCGCAGAGCATCGCCGAGGGGCTGGAAACCGGCGACTGGCAGCGCCTGTCCTGTGGTGAGGGCACCAAAGGCCCCCGTCTGCATGACTGGGCCTATCTGGAACTGGCCGACCTGGAGGCCGCTGACTATAGCGACAACAGAACCGGCCTGTGGACGCGGGGCCTGCTGATCCGCCGGCACATCGCCGATGGCGAACTGGCTTTCTTTACCACCTGGTGCCCCGCCGGAACCGGCATCGAAACCCTGGTCCGGGTCGAAGGCCACCGCTGGGCCATTGAGGACAGTTTTGAGACCGCCAAGAACGAACTTGG
>NZ_BMDZ01000223.1 GCF_014636235.1 Tistrella bauzanensis | reverse complement strand
GTAATTGCTCACGTCGCCGACGGAGCCAAGGCTACGATGCGACCGGCAGGGCGGCTCCGTCAAGGGTGAGCCGAATTGCGCGAAGGATACCGATGCCTCGTCGTCGGGCGGTTTCGACGACGGATCGGACATTGGCGTAGAGGGTGGCGCCCCATTCGGAACGGAAGCAATTGGTGACCTTGCGGAAGACGACGCATGGCCTGAGCGCCTGTTCGGAGCCGTTGTTGGTGGCCGGGATGGCGCGGTTGGTGACGAAGACGAAGAGGTTCTGGCGGAAGCGCTTGATGATGCGGAGCAGCTTCTGTCCCGCCTTGGTGGCGGGCACGATCTTGAGCAGGTCGTCGAGCCGGGACTGGAGACGGGAATGATAGACGGCCAGAGTGGAATCCGCCAGATCCGGTCGGCGCCGCCCGATGCGGGTCGCCCGTTTCAGCAGGGCCTTGAGGCCGGGGGCCAAGGCATCGTCGCCGGCGTCGATGGCGTACTGGATGTCGCGCAGCAGGTGGGCGAGGCAGGCTTGATGGTCCT
>NZ_BMDZ01000222.1 GCF_014636235.1 Tistrella bauzanensis | reverse complement strand
GGGCCATCAGCGCGCAATCCCGTTGAAACCAACGGAATCATCGCACCGCTCGCACGCTGGGGAAAGTCCGACAGGCTGCTAGATGAGAATTGGCAGGTTCTCGCGGACGCAATTAAAGCTAAGAACAGCGAACAGGCGCGCGAGGCTTTCCTGCTTGAGAGAACCGTCTGCATGTCGTGTCATATCGCGGAAGGCTATGAATTCATCAATGACACTTCGATTTTCAAAGAGACCGAAAGTTTCCCCGGCGACTGAAGCGTGGTTTTGAGGTGCGTGGCATGTTCGATATACGTTGGTGGCTTTCGCCGGGTGACGGGCGTTGGTCGATCCTGATCCGCCTAATGCTCTTTGGCGTGTTCTTCTTCGAAGGCATCCAAAAGCTCGCATATCCCGACATTTTGGGTGCAGGGCGGTTTGCCGGCATCGGCATTCCCTGGCCGGAATTCACCGGCCCTTTGGAGGCTGTCGCGCAATGAGCGCGGCGGGCTGGTTTAGAGCGTCACCGTCGCCTGGGACGGCGTGAGGCGGCCCGTCC
>NZ_BMDZ01000221.1 GCF_014636235.1 Tistrella bauzanensis | reverse complement strand
GGGGGGGGCCGTCGATGATCACGTCGTCGTATCCGCGGGCCAGCTCGCCGACTTCTCGATGAATGGTTGGTCGGGGCAGGCCGATCACGGTCACCAGCGGCGGGGTGTCCCGGGCAGCTGCCCAGTCGAGCGCGCTCCCCTGTGGGTCGGCGTCCACGACGAGAACGCGTCGACCTCTTCGAGCCCGTTCGGCTGCGACGTTGAGGGCCAGTGTCGTCTTGCCGACTCCGCCCTTCTGGTTCAGGAACGACACAATCACAGAAATCTCCATTTGCGATTTTACGATTTTGCGCGGATCGACGGCGACATGTCAAGCCGCTGTACTATGTGCGAGAAAATGGGATAAAGGACGTTATCACATATTTGGAGGGGGTAATGCTGTCGGTAAAGGATGTTCTGACGCTTGGTATCGCGACTCTAGGTGTAATTCTTGGTTTTCTGAATTTATACAGATCTTGGTCTTTAAGAGGCTGTCGCGCAATGAGCGCGGCGGGCTGGTTTAGAGCGTCACCGTCGCCTGGGACGGCGTGAGGCGGCCCGTCCTCC
>NZ_BMDZ01000220.1 GCF_014636235.1 Tistrella bauzanensis | reverse complement strand
GAGATGCCGACGGCGCCGGTGGTGTCGGGGACGGTGGTTGCCGAGAACGCGGCGGGTGCGGTGATCGGGCGGGTGAGTGCCACCGATCCGGACGCGCCGGCGAGCGGCAATGGCCGGCTCACTTACAGCGTCGACGATGCGCGTTTCGAGATCGTGGGCGGTGTGCTGAAGCTGCGTGATGGTGTGAGCCTGGATCACGAGGCGGCGGGCACGATCGATCTGGTGCTGACGGCGACCGATGGCGGCGGGCTGACCGCCAGCCGGACGGTGACGATCACGGTCACGGATGTGAACGAGGCACCGGCGGCGCCGGTGGTCGATGGCGACACGGTTGCCGAGAACGCGGCGGGTGCTGTTATCGGCACGGTGAGTGCGGGCGACCCGGATGGTGACGCGCTGACCCTGTCGGTGGATGACGACCGGTTCGAGATCGTGGATGGCGCGCTGAAGCTGAGGGACGGGGTGGCGCTCGATCACGAGACCACCGGCACGGTGACGGTGGTGATCACCGCGACCGATGCCGGCGGGTTGTCGGCCTCGACGCTGCTGACGATC
>NZ_BMDZ01000219.1 GCF_014636235.1 Tistrella bauzanensis | reverse complement strand
TACACCTCAATTCGGCTCTCGTCGTCAGATAAGGGTTCAAATCGTGCTTTCAGCACCTCGAATGTGTTCCGTGCTATATAGAGGCTGGAATCACGTTTCAGATTACGCGCCTCGATGCGCTTCCATGCCTCGTCGTCGGAGCATGAAAGGCGATAAAGCCGGCAGTCGGCTCCAAGGCTACAAATGACAGATCGCACTCTATCCCGCTCAGCTCTCGACCAAAAACCAAAGTCGAGAACAACGTCTACCCCGACTTGAAGGCATCGTGTCCACATTTCCTCCATAAGTTCCGAGACTCGATTTGTGCAACCGGCAAACTGTTCGGCGGGAGGGTCATCGCCATATAGCTTCTTCATCCACTCATCTTGAGTGAAGCGGATTGCAATTGCTTCTTTTTCCAAAGCTTTCGCAAAGGTTGTTTTGCCAGCTCCCAAATATCCATGGATCAAATGCGCTGTTCTCATTTTGACCACACTGTAGAGCCTGTTGCAGAATGGGCTCCAACCCTGTCGATGTCCGCTTGCCCCCGCGCTGCGGGGCTGATTCCCTCGGGTGAGG
>NZ_BMDZ01000218.1 GCF_014636235.1 Tistrella bauzanensis | reverse complement strand
CGCGCGAGACCCCCGCCAAGCTCCCAAGCCGTCAGCAGACGGCGTCAAACCATGGGTAGCGGGCATTCGGCAACAGCCTCCATTGGGTGCAAAGATCGCCAGACATTGCTTCTTGCTGAAATCGAAAGTCTTCGGTTGTAGATAGGCTCTGAATCCTGTCAGGCTCAACGATTGAAGAAAGTATGGATCAGCCATTGACCATCTCCACTTTCGGAGGGTTGGCTCGCTTGACAGCCAGATTCATAATGGCGCCCTTCGCTTGCGCGACGGCGTTTGGCGCTGGAGCAGCTTTCAGAATATGTGTCGTCAATATGTCGGCGAGGTCGGTATCGAGACCTTCCTGTTTCTTAAGAAGCTTTCCCAAGGCATCAAGGAACGCATCAGGCGATTCTAATGGCTTCGCTTCACCATTCATGGGCGATTACCCTTTGTGATTGGGATGAAGGCTTTCCGGCGACCGAGCCTGATGTCGACCTACCGCCTCTGTGGTGACGCCTCTCAACGCCCTAGCAGCCTGTCGGAGTTGACCCCAAGGGTCTGGTTCGATCCGGTTTAGGGGCGTGCGGTGCTTTGATTGTGCGGTGAT
>NZ_BMDZ01000217.1 GCF_014636235.1 Tistrella bauzanensis | reverse complement strand
TGAGGATTCGACACCCCGAGCCTAACGGCTCAAGGCGAGCAACGCCGCTCTCCCTTTTTCAACAATGACCGGGACATCCCCCGATTTCTATCTCGTCCAGGTCAAGAAGCCGGGCGAGCTTGACAAGCCCTGGGCCTATTACAACGTCGTCGAGACGATCGCCGCTGCCGACGCCTACAGTCCTCTCAGCGAAAGCGATTGCAGCCTGGTGGCGGCGGCCGGCAAATAGCCGCCGGCCTCGCCGGCAATTCGGATGATGAAAGCCGGGCGGATGATGAAAGCCGGGCGGATCATGAAAGCCCGGGCGCGCGGATCTTGCCGCGGCCCGGGCTTTCATGACTGTCGGCCAACGTCAATCAGGGCCGACGTCAATCAGAGCTGGCGGCGCCTCCGGCCAGGATCTGCCGCACCAGGTCCACCCGGCGTTGTCGGCTGGCCCTGAACTTGTCCTCCGCGAGGGCCACGACCTCTGCCGGTGCCGTGTCAAGAGACCCGGCATTGAAGGGCAGGGCTATCGCATTTGCCCAATGATCGACCTTGCGAATTCATCGGACCATCCGGCCCGTTTTCGCTTGCGGCTGATCGGGA
>NZ_BMDZ01000216.1 GCF_014636235.1 Tistrella bauzanensis | reverse complement strand
TTGACCCCGTCTGCGAGGCTGCATAGCCTCATCAACCAGCGACGTCCGCCGAGCCCTTTTCAACATCGGGCGGGACATCCCCCTGATTCTCTATGGACCTCCCGGTACCGGAAAAACCTATGCCACCGCGCTTGAGGCAGTGCGGCTATGCGATGGTCATGTGCCTTATGCTGATGATGAGCCCGGCCGCAAGGGCCTGATGAGGCGATATCGCGAACTTCAAGCCGAAGGGCGGCTATGTTTCGTAACCTTTCACCAATCCTACGACTATGAGAGCTTCGTCGAAGGAATGCGGCCGGAAACGGGAAATGAAGAAGAAGGCGTCGGCTTTCGTCTAGAACCTATCCCTGGCATTTTTCGCGAAATTTGTGCGCTAGCCGAGCAAGCGCGAACACGTCCGACCAAAGCCGGCTCGGAAACGGCGTGGAATCTTGAAGGCCGCCAGTTCTGGAAAATGGGCCTCGGTGCAATTGGCAGAGAAGCCGAGGTTTATGAGAACGCTGTGTCTGGTAATTACATTGCGTTAGAGCCCAACCGAAAATTATGTTGAGTGATTTCAGCGGCTTGTGATTCTCTGTGGTTTGCGAAGACGACGGAGGATCGTATGG
>NZ_BMDZ01000215.1 GCF_014636235.1 Tistrella bauzanensis | reverse complement strand
GCGCTGGTGGGCCGGCCACGAGCAGGCGACCATCGCCGCCTGACTCAAATGAAACAGCCTCCGGCAAACCCGGAGCGGTTCAGTCTGCTCGACCAGGCTATTGCAGATCCGCGACACAGAGTCGGCTCCCAGCCCTTTGATAATTTGCGTTCTGCCGTCCCGGGCTACCAAACTCAAGCCAAGAGGCAGTCCGACGAAATCGACGTAGCTGATGTTTGCCCAGAGAGCCAGATCGGTGCTGTAGGTAAATTCGATAAAACCCCGATTAATTGCCGAACTTGGATCCTGAAGGTTGGTTACGGACGGTTGTACCAAGCCGTCTCCATTGGGGGTCTTCACCATAGAGAAATTGAGAGTTCCTTGGGAAAAATAGATACGGCCAGAAGCAATGGGGATTGGCAAGCTCATGCTAAGGACGCTGCCCTGAGCAGGCAGAGGAATGGAAACGTCATTCCCGATGGGCACTGGAACACCGGATATTCCGGAGCTCGGGTAGATCAGGGTGGCATCATCCTTGACGAAGACAACTCTGGTAATTGCTCACGTCGCCGACGGAGCCAAGGCTACGATGCGACCGGCAGGGCGGCTCCGTCAAGGGTGAGCCGAATTGCGCGA
>NZ_BMDZ01000214.1 GCF_014636235.1 Tistrella bauzanensis | reverse complement strand
CCGTAACCCCGCACAAGCACCCTCAAACGACGCTGGCAGACGGGGAAAGGGGCCAGATAGATGGATTTTTCCGCAGCCTGTTAAAGCCGGTGGCAATGATCGCGCCATCCTTGTCGACAATCGCGGCCCCAACCTGGCGCGACAGATCCAGGGATCGTGCCGCGGCGGTCCCGGCAATTGCCATCGCATACTCCGAGACAGACGGTGTCACCCAGGGTGAGCCCAGAAGCGCATCGCATATGCGTTCGATCTGCTGCCCCAGATCCCGGCCATCAACACTGCTCATGGATATGAACACGTCAGCCAGAGCCAGCGTATCGCGCACATTCTGGCCGTGCTCATTCTCCTCGTCGGCATCGTCACGCGCGATCAGCTGGTCCGCGCGCCGCCCGCTGTCCTCAGACCCACCGATCTGCCCAGCCTGCTCATTAAGCTGCCGTATCAGATACTCCTTGCGCTTCCTCGGTGACGCCACGCAGCCAACGGCAATGAATTGCGTGCCATAGATGCCGCGCAACAAGGCCACCTCTTCGGGGCGTTTGAGAGAATGAATGACATAGGAGGCTGTTGCCGAATGCCCGCTACCCATGGTTTGACGCCGTCTGCTGACGGCTTGGGAGCTTGGCGGGGG
>NZ_BMDZ01000213.1 GCF_014636235.1 Tistrella bauzanensis | reverse complement strand
GGCGCCTGGAACTGGCGGTTGACCCGGTCGAGCGGGCATGCGGCGGCCGGATTGCTGATCGTGGTGCGCACGGTCCTGCCGCGCACCACACCCTTCAGGCCCATCTGCCGCATCAGGCGCGACACGGTGCAACGGGCGACGCCAATCCCTTCACGCCGAAGCTGGCGCCAGATCTTGCGGACCCCGTAAACCTCGAAGTTCGCCTCGAAAACCCGGCGGATGTCGTCGCGAAGGCCGGCGTCACGGCGTTCGCGAGCCGGTGCCCGTCCGGGATCCGCCCGCCGAGCCGCATGCTCGCGATAGGTCGACGGGGCGATCGGCAGCACCTTGCAGATCGGCTCGACCCCGTAGACGTCACGATGGTCGTCGATGAACGCCTTCATCGTTTGAACGGGCGGTCGAGCTCCGCCTGGGCAAAATACGCCGACGCCTTGCGCAGGATCTCGTTGGCCTGGCGAAGCTCGCGGACTTCCCGCTCCAGCGCCTTGATCCGCTCCCGCTCCTCACTGGTCGGCCCGGCTCGAACGCCCAGATCGCGCTCCGCCTGCCGCACCCAGCCGCGCAACGTCTCGGCCGTGCAGCCGATCTTCGCCGCGATCGAGCCCATCGCCGCCCATTGCGAGGCATGCTCATTCTGATGCTCAAG
>NZ_BMDZ01000212.1 GCF_014636235.1 Tistrella bauzanensis | reverse complement strand
GGTTTTGTCGGCTCGCATGGCGATTCGCTTGAACTCTTTGAGTTTGCAGAAGAAATTCTCGATGAGGTGCCGCCACTTGTAGATGTCGGCATCGATATCGAGCTTCTGCTTCCGCCTGGAATGCTGGGAGATGACGACTTTGGCACCGCGTTGATTGAGTTCGGCGATAATGGCATTGCTGTCGAATGCCTTATCGGCGATCAAACCATCGAACAGTAGGCCGTCGATCAGGGGCGGCACGCCGACGCTGTCATGACGCTGGCCGGGCATCAGCCGAAAGTGCACCAGATTACCCAACGCGTCGGTCAGGGCTAGGATCTTGGTCGTCATTCCACCTCGGGACTTGCCTATGGCCTGATTTTGAGTCCCCCTTTTGCGCCCTGACCATGGCGGTGGACCTTCACGATGGTGGCATCGACCATGGCGTATTCCATGTCCGGGTCATCCGAACAAGCTTCGAAAAGCCGAACAAAAACATCGGCTTTTACCCAGTCGCGATAACGCCGGAAGATCGTGTTCCATTTCCCAAAGGAAGGCGGAAGGTCACGCCAAGGGCTGCCCGTTCGCACAATCCAAAGCACAGCCTCGATGAAAAGACGGTTATCTGTGCCGCTGCGACCAGGGTCCGTCGGCTTCCCCAAACAATGCGG
>NZ_BMDZ01000211.1 GCF_014636235.1 Tistrella bauzanensis | reverse complement strand
CGCTGGGGCAGAACGAAGGGCAAGATCGGCTTTCATGGGGGCAAGGTCGAAATCGAGCGCCCTCGCGTCCGCGCCCGTGGCGGTGATGAGATGACCCTGCCGAGTTGGGCGGCGGCGGTCGACGAAGACCTGCTCGGCCAATGGGCGCTCAACCTGATGCTGATGAACGTGTCGACCCGCAAGTTCGGCCGCGCCGTTCGCCTGCCCGGCGGCGACATCCCCGCCGAGCGGGGCGCCGGAGTGACCAAATCGGCGGTGTCGCGTCGGTTTGTGGCCTTGTCTGCCGAAAAGATGCAGGCGTGGATGGCCGCCGACCTCTCCGGGCTGGATCTTCTGGTCATCCAGATCGACGGCATCCACATCGACCAGGACCTGATCCTGCTCGCTGCGGTCGGCATCGACGGCAACGGCGACAAGCATCCGCTCGGCGTCATGGAAGGGGCCAGCGAGAACGCCGCCGTCTGCCAGGCGCTGATCGACAACCTGGTCGGTCGCGGGCTTGATCCCGCCGTCTGCCGCCTGTTCATCATCGACGGCTCGCGCGCCTTGTTGAAGGCGATCCGCGCCAGCTTCGGCCGCAACGCGCCGATCCAGCGCTGCCAAGTCCACAAGGCCCGTAACATCACTGAGCGCCTGCCGAAATCTTTGCACGCCTCA
>NZ_BMDZ01000210.1 GCF_014636235.1 Tistrella bauzanensis | reverse complement strand
GGTAATTGCTCACCCTACCCATCGGGCAGGGAAGGCGGTGGCTTGGGTTGGGTAACCGGATTGGCCTACCAGATGTAGATTTCTGTTGCGTTGGCTGGGCGGATATGAGTCAACCAGTCCATGACTCCGCCGCCCGATCTCTCCACCCTGTCGCCGTCCGAGAAGGATACGCTGATCAGCGTGCTGATCGCGCGGCTGGACGCGGTGGAGGCGGAGAACGCGCTGCTGCGGGAGAAGTTGAACTTGCCGCCGAAGACGCCGGACAATTCGAGCAAGCCGCCCTCGCAGGGCCAGAAGCCGAACGGCGAGACCAAGGCGAAGCCGAAGGGCAAGGCCCATGCGGGCGCCCATCGTCCGCTGCATCCGAACCCGACGCGACGGCAGGACGTGCTGGCCGAGTACTGCCCGCACTGCCGGGCGGATGTGGCGGGTGTGGTTCAGGCCGAGGTTCACGCCTACGATCGCATCGAAATCCCCGAGATCACGCCGGACGTGACCCGTGTGACGCTGTTCGGCGGCACCTGCCCCTGCTGCGCCAGGCGCTTCAAGGCGACGCCCCCTGCCGGGCTGGAGCCGGGGTCGCCGTTCGGCCCCAACCTGCGGGCCTTCGTCCTTTACCTGCGTTTCGGCCAGGCAATTCCGTTCGAACGGCTGGAGCGGCTGCTGCTTG
>NZ_BMDZ01000209.1 GCF_014636235.1 Tistrella bauzanensis | reverse complement strand
CACTGTCCAAAGAACTTGTGTTCCAGCCAGCCCCTCAGGGCCGGTGGAATATCCGGATCGGAAAACCGATCCCGACCGCATCCGTCTGCTGACGGGCGGGTCGAAATCATATCGCTTCCTACGTCGTTCAAGCCGTCTGTGCGTGCTGTATTCAGNGGCCACTCAGCTCGCATTACATCAGACGATCTCATCTCTTCACACTGTCCAAAGAACTTGTGTTCCAGCCAGCCCCTCAGGGCCGGTGGAATATCCGGATCGGAAAACCGATCCCGACCGCATCCATCTGCCGATGGGCGGGTCGAAATCATATCGCTTCCTACGTCGCGAAAACCATTTGTGCGTGCTGTATTCAAGCCAGTCATGGGCCAAGAAAGTGGTGGGCCCGGGTGGACTCGAACCACCGACCTCACGCTTATCAGGCGTGTGCTCTAACCAACTGAGCTACAGGCCCGCACAGCACCCGGATAAATCCAGGCTACGGTTACGACGCGGAAGGGATGCGGGGACGGCGGTCATCGTCCTTAGAAAGGAGGTGATCCAGCCACAGGTTCCCCTACGGCTACCTTGTTACGACTTCACCCCAGTCGCTGACCTTACCGTGGACGGCTGCCCCCCTTTCGGGTCAGCTCACCGGCTTCGGGTAAAACCAACTCCCATGGTGTGACGGGCGGTGTGTACAAGGCCCGGGAACGTAT
>NZ_BMDZ01000208.1 GCF_014636235.1 Tistrella bauzanensis | reverse complement strand
CAGGGGAATCGGGTGAAAATTTTAAGCTGCGATGATGCTTGCGAGGAAGTCGTCGTCCCAAGCGGCGACCTTGCGTCGGAGGCGTAGGGAGTCCTTTCCCGGCGCTTGTCGCAACAGGTTATGTGCCATGTGCTTCAGGGTTGTGAAGTTGGCTGGTGCGTTTTGGGTACGCACCCGGCATTCGTCATCGCGAAAGACCATGTCCATGACCCAGTGGAGACTATTCTCGATGGCCCAATGGCTTCTGATGATCGGCCCGACGAAAGCGGCGATGAGCGCCAATGATGTGATGTAGAGCCGGGTTTCGCTTTCGATTTTGTCGCCGACCCGTCGCGTGCTTTCCACGACGACGACGCTTTTAAGGCCGGGCCAGTCATGTCTGGCCCGGAGCCAGGCGACATCATGGATGACCGTGGTTTTGCGGGTTTCGATCCGGCCATGATCGCCGTCGACGGTCTCGTTCTGGCTGATGGTCGTATCCTGGAAGCCCTTGGCCTGCTGTTCGGCGACGAACAGGGCGACGTCCTCGCGCAGCGATCCTTGATTGCCTTTGAGGGCCAACACGTAATCGGCCTTCTTGTCGGTGATCCTCGCCGCAATATCGCGCTGGCATCCCATGGCGTCGATGGTCACGATGGCCCCTTCGATCGCCAGCAGGTCCAACAGCTTGGGAATGGCCACGATCTCGTTCGACTTCT
>NZ_BMDZ01000207.1 GCF_014636235.1 Tistrella bauzanensis | reverse complement strand
TCGGATGGAGGCGATGAGAAGCCATGCGTCGGAGGATGCGATGGTTGCCTCCCAGTCTTTTGCGAGACGGCGGCAGCGCCCGAGCCAGGCAAAGGTGCGTTCGACGACCCAGCGGCGGGCAATGACGACAAAGCCGGTTGCGCCATTGGGCCGCTTGACGATCTCGATCGTCGGCCCATCCATGTTCTGCATGGTGTTTTCCAGCTTGTCCCCTCCATAACCGCCGTCGGCGAACAGATGAGCGAGCGTGGGGAAGCTCTCTTTCGTGTCGGCGATGACGCCCGGTGCGCCATCCCTGTCCTGAATATCGGCGGTGTGCGTGATCGCGCTCAGCATGTTGCCCTGGGTATCGGTGAGGATATGGCGCTTGCGGCCCTTGATCTTTTTGCCCGCATCATAGCCGCGCGGTCCGCCGCTTTCCGTGGTTTTCACGCTTTGGCTGTCGATCACGCCCGCTGTCGGCCCTGCCGCCCGACCGGCCAGAAGGCGCGCGGACATCACCAGCGTCTCGTTGATGATGTCGAACATGCCGCTGTCGCGCAGCCGGTAGAAATAGTGCTGCACCGTCGTGAACGGCGGGAAGTCTTTCGGCAGCATCGCCCACTGGCAACCCGCCGCCGCAATATACTGGATCGCGTTCCATATCTCGCGCATCGGCCATTTGCGCGGTCGGCCGACCTTGTTCGGCGCAGGCATGAACGGTTCGATCAACGCCCATTCCGCCTCCGTACA
>NZ_BMDZ01000206.1 GCF_014636235.1 Tistrella bauzanensis | reverse complement strand
TCAGGCGCCGGCCGCAGGCTCAAGGGCGGATCTCACTGCGATCGCGACACATTCCGAAGACCCATTCTGCAACAGGCTCTTAAAACCAGGTTTCACCCCTCCGGAGTCTGCCCCTCTTCCTCTGAAGCTGTAAGCTGGTTGTCATTGGCCGCCCGTTGCCGCCGCCTTTCCCAGGCCCTGAAATGCTCACGGGCAATATGGCGACCGACGGCACGGGCAATGCTGCGCAAATGCTGCTCAGCCTCTTCCTTTCCGGCGCCATTGTCATTGGCCGCCACTTTTTCTTTTTGTGTCATGAGCAACCCGCTTCCAGTAAAGTAATCCACTGGAATAGAATCGCCCAAAACCGCCAAAACTCTTATACCCCTTATGTACGCTCATCTGACGTTTATGTTCTATGATCGGCAGGCGACCCCGTTGACTTGCTTGTGTTGTGTTCGCGTCATCAGTCATTCCCACTCAATGATCAATTGAAATTGTAACATATTGATCTTTCTACGGAATATATTGATTTTTAGAATACCGTCACTTTTCTACGGTTTTGAAAAGATTGACTTTATGCAGCCTCAATCGCGGCATGCATTTTGACGACTCGATTGTCGCCTATGTGCGGGAAAATTGATGAAATTCGCCCCATTTTTTCTGCCTCAAAGGAGCCTGTTGCAGAATGGGCTCCAACCCTGTCGATGTCCGCTTGCCCCCGCGCTGCGGGGCTGATTCCCTCGGGTGAGGT
>NZ_BMDZ01000205.1 GCF_014636235.1 Tistrella bauzanensis | reverse complement strand
AGGACGGGCCGCCTCACGCCGTCCCAGGCGACGGTGACGCTCTAAACCAGCCCGCCGCGCTCATTGCGCGACAGCCTCTCAAGCAGCTTTTGTAGTTCGACCGACAGATCCTTTGCTGCCATCATTTCTTGTTCAGTCGGTCTGGGAGTCGCCAACGGCAGCTTGGCGGTCACGACGATTACGAAATCCCGCAGACGCAAATGCGAATGGTCATTCATCGGCCGATCGATCGAGGCCCGGAGGTACTCGACACGATCCAGCGTGATTTTACGGAGGAGAGGATCGCCAGTGGCCGGGTCAAATGACGGTGCCCGAAGTTGGGTGAACGCATCAAGGATGTGTCGAATATCGGGAAATGCAATCAGACTGAAGGAGAGGATGCTGTCATTTGGCCAAGCGCTGTTGATCAGCACGGCCAGATGATTGGCGGCACGATCATCCGCGCCACTCAGAGGTGCGCAGAGAAAGCCGATACCGAGGCTGGAATCGTCACACAAGAACGCACGGTGGACCGGATCATATGCCTGTGGGCGAATTAGCCGTGCGGGCCGTTCTTCGGGAATGCGCATCATCCTTATCCCTCCAGGAACCGGATGAGGCTGTCAGGCAGACCTTGCTGCATACGGCCATCTGGCGCGACGATCAGTGGCACGCCCTTGAGACCAAGTATCTGTGCCGTTATCAAACGATTGCTTAAGAGGCTGTTGCCGAATGCCCGCTACCCATGGCTTGACGCCGTCTGCTGACGGCTTGGGAGCTTGGCGGGGGTCTCGCGCGGT
>NZ_BMDZ01000204.1 GCF_014636235.1 Tistrella bauzanensis | reverse complement strand
CGTCGATCAGCCGTGGCTCATCATGTCCATCGGCATGCGATCATGGGCACATGGGTGACCGTCCATGGGACTTGGTATAAGGGGTTGGTCGCTCCCCGTGCGGGAGCGTGAATTGAAACACGGAGGGCGGTGCGGTCGTCCAGGCAAGCGCGCGGTCGCTCCCCGTGCGGGAGCGTGAATTGAAACAATTATTTTCGTATATCGGCGATGAAGACCTGCCGTCGCTCCCCGTGCGGGAGCGTGAATTGAAACAATCAGGGCCCAGTCGGCCCAAATCTCGTCGGGAGTCGCTCCCCGTGCGGGAGCGTGAATTGAAACCGGGGGGCGGTATGACATCCGTCCCCCTGAGATGTCGCTCCCCGTGCGGGAGCGTGAATTGAAACCAGTGCCGCCTTGAGCTTGGGCATAAGGCGTCGGTCGCTCCCCGTGCGGGAGCGTGAATTGAAACGGTACAGAGCCTGATCGTCGAGGGCGATCAGGAGGTCGCTCCCCGTGCGGGAGCGTGAATTGAAACCATCGCCCGTTACCGCCTCCATCGCAACGGCGCGCGTCGCTCCCCGTGCGGGAGCGTGAATTGAAACTGATCTGAGGAGTACCCCACTCGTGGCTGGTCAGTCGCTCCCCGTGCGGGAGCGTGAATTGAAACGAAGGCATCGAGTTGCATCGCAGGCCCCGACGACGTCGCTCCCCGTGCGGGAGCGTGAATTGAAACAACCCCATGCAAAAAGCTTGTCGCCATGGCTCATACCAAATCTCGTGAGTCCTGACTCATAGGGGATTCCCAAACGGTCAGGAGTTCGATTCAATGATCGCGGACCTGAG
>NZ_BMDZ01000203.1 GCF_014636235.1 Tistrella bauzanensis | reverse complement strand
TCCCTCAGGTCCGCGATCATTGAATCGAACTCCTGACCGTTTGGGAATCCCCTATGAGTCAGGACTCACGAGATTTGGTATAAATCGGCTGCTACAGGTTCTGGAACACAGGCTCAACGTTGTCGAAGAAGTGTCGTCGCTGGACATGATGCTAACGCTGGTCGGCGCAGGCTATGGGATTGGTTTCATGACAGCGACCAAGATTCCCATCAGCCAGAGGCCGGACGTGGTGATTCGCCCTCTGGCGCAGGACACGGCGGTAATCACAACCTATCTGCTTCGGCCAGAAAGCAGCAACTCATCGGTTTCGCTGGATCGCTTCATGGAACGTCTGCGAGGACCTCCGGATGACTAAAGCGTCAATGCCCATCTGAATCGTGCGCCGCAGCACGAAGATTGCGTTCGGCTGCGCTGACGAGTTCCGCAGCACTAAGCTTGAGTCCGGCGGCGATTCTTAAGATCAGAGCGAGAGTGGGCATGTGCTCCCCACGCTCTATTTTGCCCATGTGCGATCGCTCGATCCCTGCTTTCGCAGCCAGTTCTTCCTGAGCAATACCTTGCGTCAGGCGGGCGACACGAACGGCCGCTCCGAATGCCAACGCTGGCTCGGCGTCGAAAGTGGTAGTGCCTGGGGGACGGCCTCGTCGGACAGTTCGCTTCTCCATCCTTGGAAGCGTCGAACAGTCCCGACAATTTAACCACGTTAAGTTTAACTCAAACTAGCTATCATGAAGACTTTCCATCCTTGTCTTATACCAAGTCCCATGGACGGTCACCCATGTGCCCATGATCGCATGCCGATGGACATGATGAGCCACGGCTGATCGACGAG
>NZ_BMDZ01000202.1 GCF_014636235.1 Tistrella bauzanensis | reverse complement strand
ACAATATCAGGTGCAATATCCCAATAATGTTAGCTGCAACAACGAGTGGGTCACTTGAACCGCTGCAGTTGCACTCCCATCCGATTCTGGTAGGCCTGCAAATTTTCAATAAGATCATCCTTAAGACCTGTACTGGAGTTAGGGTGAGTCCCGACTGTCCTCATAGCCTGCACCATTTGCCTAGCCTGGCTTGCGACTTCCATGGCTTCCGCTGCCTGTTCACTTGATCCAGCCATCTGCTCCATAGCCTTAGCCGTAGTACTGGCTAGTACCATTCTATTCTCATGCCTAATTAGTGGGTTGGTAGTAGTTGCCATCTGCCTGTGGGACCGATGTTGTGCGTCGGCAATCTGCTCACAAGTGGCACATACTAATCCAAGAGCCCCTTCTGCAGTTACTGTCCCCATCCTGTTGTATATGAGACCCATGCAGCTGGCAAGCGCACCAGTTGAGTAACTGAGTGCAACTTCCTTTGCTCCATGAAATGTCATTTCCCTCTTCAGTTTCTTGTATAATTTAACTGCCTTGTCCATGTTGTTTGGGTCCCCATTCCCATTTAGGGCGTTTTGGACAAACCGTCTACGCTGCAGTCCTCGCTCACTGGGCACGGTGAGCGTGAACACAAACCCTAAAATCCCCTTAGTCAGAGGTGACAGGATTGGTCTTGTCTTTATCCACTCCATGAGAGCCTCGAGATCTGCGTTCTTCCCTGCAAAAACATCCTCAAGTCTCTGCGCGATCTCGGCTTTGAGGGGGCCTGATGGAATGATAGAGAGAACGTACGTTTCGACCTCGGTTAGAAGACTCATCTTTAAACATCTACCTGCTTTTGCTGATCACGCGT
>NZ_BMDZ01000201.1 GCF_014636235.1 Tistrella bauzanensis | reverse complement strand
CTCGTCGATCAGCCGTGGCTCATCATGTCCATCGGCATGCGATCATGGGCACATGGGTGACCGTCCATGGGACTTGGTATCAGTCGCTCCCCGTGCGGGAGCGTGAATTGAAACGCGGTCCGTGCCTGGGCGGCCGCGGCCAGCGCCCGTCGCTCCCCGTGCGGGAGCGTGAATTGAAACTGGAGGCTCCGGATCAAGCTCCGATGCCGATCATCGAGAGCGTGTCGCTCCCCGTGCGGGAGCGTGAATTGAAACAGCCGGTAGCCGAGCAACGGCCAGATGCCGTTGGTCGCTCCCCGTGCGGGAGCGTGAATTGAAACCGGCCCAAAAACAATGCGGTCGTGCACGCGCACGTCGCTCCCCGTGCGGGAGCGTGAATTGAAACGTCTCGCTGATCCTGGCAGGCTGCTATTCGGAGGTCGCTCCCCGTGCGGGAGCGTGAATTGAAACAACAAGGAAATAGGCAGGCGGGTCGCCCGCCAGAGTCGCTCCCCGTGCGGGAGCGTGAATTGAAACCATGGCCGAGTGGCCCTGGCCCACATCTGGGGGCGTCGCTCCCCGTGCGGGAGCGTGAATTGAAACGGGCCGGAGTTGGAGGCGGCACGGTCTCTTATCGGTCGCTCCCCGTGCGGGAGCGTGAATTGAAACAAGACTGCGTCAAGGTCATCGTGGAAGGCTGCCTGTCGCTCCCCGTGCGGGAGCGTGAATTGAAACGCGAGGCAGCGGCATCGGTGACCGACTTCCAGGCGGGTCGCTCCCCGTGCGGGAGCGTGACCGCGGGGATGTCCCGCCCGATGTTGAAAAGGGCTCGGCGGACGTCGCTGGTTGATGAGGCTATGCAGCCTCGCAGACGGGG
>NZ_BMDZ01000200.1 GCF_014636235.1 Tistrella bauzanensis | reverse complement strand
TGAGGATTCGACACCCCGAGCCTAACGGCTCAAGGCGAGCAACGCCGCTCTCCCTTTTTCAACAATGACCGGGACATCCCCGAGCGTGAATTGAAACCTGGTTACGCTGCTGGCGGCGTGGTTGGTAATGGTCGCTCCCCGTGCGGGAGCGTGAATTGAAACACTTGGCCCCAACTCATAGAGCAGATAGGGCATAGTCGCTCCCCGTGCGGGAGCGTGAATTGAAACACGGCCGCGCAGGACCAGTTCGGGCGGGATCTCGTCGCTCCCCGTGCGGGAGCGTGAATTGAAACGCCTCGCCGATCGATCGGGCCTGTTGCGCCTCGACGTCGCTCCCCGTGCGGGAGCGTGAATTGAAACAGATCCGCTGGTGGTCCTGGGCGACTATGGCTCGTCGCTCCCCGTGCGGGAGCGTGAATTGAAACGGCCGTCCAGCCGGTCGCCGCCAGCACCGCCGCCGTCGCTCCCCGTGCGGGAGCGTGAATTGAAACATCTGGCCGACGGTAGAGCAGCGCTCCCGTCCGGTAGTCGCTCCCCGTGCGGGAGCGTGAATTGAAACATCTGGCCGACGGTAGAGCAGCGCTCCCGTCCGGTAGTCGCTCCCCGTGCGGGAGCGTGAATTGAAACCGTGCTCGCCAGCACCTCGGCGGCAGTGCGGCCATGTCGCTCCCCGTGCGGGAGCGTGAATTGAAACATGGCCCGCGCCTGGATCTGCGGCACCGTCAGCGCGTCGCTCCCCGTGCGGGAGCGTGAATTGAAACCTTTAAGTTGGCATCTTAAGAGCCTGTTGCAGAATGGGCTCCAACCCTGTCGATGTCCGCTTGCCCCCGCGCTGCGGGGCTGATTCCCTCGGGTGATGTG
>NZ_BMDZ01000199.1 GCF_014636235.1 Tistrella bauzanensis | reverse complement strand
GAGTGCATAGGATGGTCAAGCACGTCATGCCACGATGGCATATCAAGAATGTCAATATGCATATCAGGACCGAATAACAATGCATCGGCAGTGGTGTGGTACGGAGGGAGACCAGTTACAGAAATCCCATCATGGGCAGGGAACATTCTTAGAACTCAAGAATCAGAATGTGTGTGCCATAAAGGAGTCTGCCCAGTGGTCATGACAGATGGCCCAGCAAATAATAGAGCAGCAACTAAGATAATTTATTTCAAAGAGGGAAAGATACAGAAAATCGAAGAACTGACAGGGAACGCTCAACATATCGAAGAGTGTTCGTGTTATGGAGCAGCAGGGATGATCAAGTGTATATGCAGGGACAATTGGAAGGGGGCAAACAGACCAGTAATCACTATAGATCCTGAGATGATGACCCACACAAGCAAGTACTTGTGTTCAAAAATCTTAACCGACACAAGTCGACCCAATGACCCCACCAGTGGGAACTGCGATGCGCCAATAACAGGAGGGAGCCCAGACCCTGGAGTAAAAGGGTTTGCATTCCTAGACGGTGAGAACTCATGGCTTGGAAGGACTATTAGCAAAGACTCCAGGTCAGGATATGAAATGTTAAAAGTTCCAAATGCAGAAACCGACACTCAATCGGGGCCAATCTCATACCAGATGATTGTCAACAACCAGAATTGGTCGGGGTATTCAGGGGCATTCATTGATTACTGGGCAAACAAGGAATGCTTCAATCCTTGTTTTTATGTGGAACTAATCAGAGGGAGACCCAAGGAGAGTAGTGTACTATGGACTTCAAATAGCATTGTAGCTCTCTGTGGATCCAGGGAGCGATTGGGATCATGGTCCTGGCATGATGGTGCTGAGAT
>NZ_BMDZ01000198.1 GCF_014636235.1 Tistrella bauzanensis | reverse complement strand
CCGACGCAAGGTCGCCGCTTGGGACGACGACTTCCTCGCAAGCATCATCGCAGCTTAAAATTTTCACCCGATTCCCCTGCCCCACACCGCCCCGATCAGCCCGGCACGGGGCCGCACACCTCCAGCAGCAGGCCGTCGGGATCGCGGAGGAAGGCGACAAGCTGGCCCCAGGGCTGGCGGGTGGGGGCGGTCAGCAGATGGGCGCCGGCGGCGATCGCGCGGTCGACGGTGACCGCCACCGCCTCGTCGGCGACCACGAAGGCAAGCTCGGTGCCGATCGGCGGCGCCGTGCCGGCCGCGCCGGGATCAACGCCCAACTCGCGGATCAGGTCGGGGGTGGCGAAGGCCAGCACGGTGGCGCCGGTCTCCATCTCGATATAGCTGCCGCTGTCGTGGACGAGGCGGGTGGTCAGGTCGAAGGCGGTTTCATAGAACCGGCGGCTGCGCTCGACATCGGCGACATGGCGGATGACATAGCCGAGATGCGCAGAGCCGGGGCTGGCAGGATCGGCGGGGCTGGCGGGCATGGGATGTCCTTTCATCCGATGGGGGAGCGGTCAGGATGCCCCATGCGGGCCGCCATGGTCTTGAAGCTTTCGGACAGGCAGGATGATACCCAGTTCGGCCAGCAGCCGCGCCGGCGGCAGGCCGGCCAGACGGCGGCAATCGCGGGTCATATGCGGCTGGTCGGCATAGCCGGCGGCGGCGGCGAGGTCGGCCAGCCCGAGGATATCGGCGGCATGGGCGTTGCGAGCCAGGGACAGCATACGCTGAAGCCGCAAGACCCGCGCCAGATGCCGGGGGGTGAGGCAGGGCAATCGGGTGAAACTGTGCGTGACAGGGCGGAAAAAGTCTGAATCTCTCGTTGTCGACCTTTTTGGCTTGGGAGGG
>NZ_BMDZ01000197.1 GCF_014636235.1 Tistrella bauzanensis | reverse complement strand
GAGGACGGGCCGCCTCACGCCGTCCCAGGCGACGGTGACGCTCTAAACCAGCCCGCCGCGCTCATTGCGCGACAGCCTCCTGACACTCGACAATTTCCGCGCCGCCTGGGAGGCGGCGCCCTTCCCGCGCTATATGCTGAACACGGTGATGCTGGTCACCGGTATTCTGGCCGGGCAGTTGGTCATCGGAACCCTGGCCGCCTTTGCCTTCGCGCGGCTGCATTTTCCCGGCCGCAACCTGCTGTTCATCCTGGTCCTGATCCAGTTGACCATCATGCCCGATGTGCTGATCGTGCAGAATTACCGCACGCTCGAAGGGCTGGGGCTGGTCGATACCATCACCGGCGTCGGCCTGCCCTATATCGCCTCGGCCTTCGGCATTTTCCTGATGCGTCAGACCTTCCTGGGCATCCCTAAGGAACTCGACGATGCCGCCCGCCTGGAAGGCTGCGGGTTGTGGGGGCTGATGTGGCGGGTCTATGTGCCGCTCGCCAGACCGGTCTATGTCGCCTATAGCCTGGTGTCGATCAGCCACCACTGGAACAATTTCCTGTGGCCGCTCGTGGTGACGCAGTCGGTGGAGACCCGGCCGCTGACGGTGGGTCTCGCGGTCTTCGCCTCGACCGATCAGGGCATCGACTGGTCGATCATCACCGCCGCCACCCTGCTGTCGGCAGCTCCCTTGCTGATCGCTTTCCTGATCTTTCAGAGGGCCTTCGTCCAGTCGTTCATGCGGGCGGGGATCAAGTGACCGGCCGCCCGCTTCACCTTCCCGCCATCCGGAATCTCGGCGACCAACGCATAACGTGCATTAGCATTACAGTTGCGTATTTCCTAAAGTTCTGAATCAATGGGTGACCATGATTCGGAGGGTCATGGAATGTCTGGTTCGCTT
>NZ_BMDZ01000196.1 GCF_014636235.1 Tistrella bauzanensis | reverse complement strand
AACGCGTGATCAGCAAAAGCAGGGTGACAAAAACATAATGGATTCCAATACTGTGTCAAGCTTCCAGGTAGACTGCTTTCTTTGGCATGTCCGCAAACGATTTGCAGACCAAGAAATGGGTGATGCCCCATTTCTAGACCGGCTCCGCCGAGATCAGAAGTCCCTGAGAGGAAGAAGCAGCACTCTTGGTCTGGACATCAGAACCGCCACGCGTGAAGGAAAGCATATAGTGGAGCGGATTTTAGAGGAAGAGTCAGATGAAGCATTTAAAATGAGTGTTGCTTCAGTGCCAGCTCCACGCTATCTAACTGACATGACTCTTGAAGAAATGTCAAGAGATTGGTTAATGCTCATTCCCAAACAGAAAATAACAGGGTCCCTATGCATTAGAATGGACCAAGCAATAGTGGACAAAAACATCACATTGAAAGCAAATTTCAGTGTGATTTTCAATCGGCTTGAAGCCCTGATACTACTTAGAGCTTTTACGGAAGAAGGAGCAATTGTAGGCGAAATCTCACCATTACCTTCTCTTCCAGGACATACTGACAAGGATGTCAAAAATGCAATTGAGATCCTCATCGGAGGATTTGAATGGAATGATAACACAGTTCGAGTCTCTGAAGCTCTACAGAGATTCGCTTGGAGAAGCAGCGATGAGGATGGGAGATCTCCACTCTCTACAAAGTAGAAACGGGAAATGGAGAGAACAGTTAAGCCAGAAATTCGAAGAAATAAGATGGTTGATTGAAGAAGTACGACATAGATTAAAAATTACGGAGAATAGCTTTGAGCAAATAACTTTTATGCAAGCCTTACAACTATTGCTTGAAGTGGAGCAAGAGATAAGAACTTTCTCGTTTCAGCTTATTTAATGATAAAAAACACCCTTGTTTCTACTGATCACGCGT
>NZ_BMDZ01000195.1 GCF_014636235.1 Tistrella bauzanensis | reverse complement strand
GAGGATTCGACACCCCGAGCCTAACGGCTCAAGGCGAGCAACGCCGCTCTCCCTTTTTCAACAATGACCGGGACATCCCCCCAAAAATGCCCCCCCTCCGAACGCCACCAACCCAAATGCGCCGCGTCTCACCAGGCGGAAGGTCCACTGCCAAACATGACGTGTCCTCTTTCCGCCACGGCAATTCGATGGATTCTGTGAATTTGAGCGCGGCGGTGCCATCGGCCGAAAGTCGGCTTGCTGACAACACGCGAGCGCGACAATTTCGCAAAGGCACTTCGCCAGTGTTTTTACAGTAAAGGCACACTACCTCGGTCATGGATGATCGGATGACCGTTTGCCGCACGCCAGTTAGGCTTTCGGACGTGTTTCCGGTGATATCGACATTTACCGTGCCGGTGTCCGGCAGCGATATTGCCAGCTTTCGGTTGCCTAAGAGCCTCAACGGCTTCCCGCGCCCGCCGTTCGTCCCGGTAGATTTCAACGGGCGCAAAGATTATGCCCCAAAGGACGATCAGCGAGAATGCCACGACGAAGAACGCCGCTGGCAGCACCGTGAGCAACGTTCGCTCATCACTCGCAGATGGTAATGTGATCCACGCGATGACCAAAGCGATAACCGAAAGCCCCCCTGTCCAACCCACGGCCTTTGCGAACTTGCCGCTGAAAGCGCGTTTCAGGCACCGCCAATAGAATGTCGTCACGTCTCTCAATGTGGTGGTCATGCTCAACCCCGCTTTGCTCCCAATGCGCGCGACATAGCCTCATTGATCCACTTATCAAGCGCGGCAAACATCACCTTCAGGTCGTAGACGATAGTGCCATCGGCCATGAACAAGAAAATACCTTAGCATTAGCAGGCTGCGGAAAAATCCATCTATCTGGCCCCTTTCCCCGTCTGCCAGCGTCGTTTGAGGGTGCTTGTGCGGGGTTACG
>NZ_BMDZ01000194.1 GCF_014636235.1 Tistrella bauzanensis | reverse complement strand
TCTCGTCGATCAGCCGTGGCTCATCATGTCCATCGGCATGCGATCATGGGCACATGGGTGACCGTCCATGGGACTTGGTATTACCGGGAGTCGAAATTTGGCCAGGGAGGCAGTTGTCGAGAAGCAAAGGCTCATGTGCCGAGGCTAGCCATGCCAGACCTCTTGTCTTGATGTCCCGCCAGGACGACGCGGTCGGGACATGGCGGCGTCACCGCGCGGATCTGGTACGGGAGCGACTGGCGGGGGATGGAGATGCCGGGCTCGGCGACCATGGCACCGCCACTCACCCCTCCAGCGAATACCCCAGCGCGGCGAGGCCGGGGGCGCAGGCGGCGGTCAGGGCGGCGCGGGTGTCGGGGGGGAGGGTGGTGAACTTGGAGCGGGCGGGTTTGGGGATGCGGGCGACCGCGTCCAGCCAGCCGGCATCCTCCAGCGACGGGTCGATGAAGCGGATCATCCGGCGCAGGGTCTCGTGGGGGGATTGCTGGACGTCCTCGAACTTCAGCGACAGCAGCCGGTCGGGCGGCAGATCGGCGAAGACCTGTTGGCCCAGCAGGATCATCCGGCTCCAGAACTCGCCCAGATCGGCCAGCGTCACATCGCCCGCCAGCCGGCGGACGTTCAGGCGCGGGAAGATCAGCCGCTGAAGCCAGACATCCAGCATCCGCCCGCGCGGCTGGTGCAAGGGGCGGAAGCCATCGATGCCGAAGCGTCGCGACGCCTTCATCGCGCCCACCAGCACCCGGAAATTATGGTGATGGGCCATCGACATCGCGGTGTCGCGGCCGTCGCGATAGACATGGATCACCCGGGCCTCGGGAAACAGATGCAGCAGCTTGGCCGCCACCATCAGCGACCCGCCTGAGAGGCTGTCGCGCAATGAGCGCGGCGGGCTGGTTTAGAGCGTCACCGTCGCCTGGGACGGCGTGAGGCGGCCCGTCCT
>NZ_BMDZ01000193.1 GCF_014636235.1 Tistrella bauzanensis | reverse complement strand
CACCTCACCCGAGGGAATCAGCCCCGCAGCGCGGGGGCAAGCGGACATCGACAGGTTTGGAGCCCATTCTGCAACAGGCTCCGAACTGACCTGGGTAGGCAAAGAGAACCGGCCACGGCTGGAGCCGCGCATTCTGCTGGAAGACCCGGAGAAGTCCTATCACGCGAAGCATCGCATGAGTGACGGCGACATTTTCGACAACCGGTTGATCTTCGGCGACAACCTGCTTGCGCTGAAGGCGCTGGAGCAGGAGTTCGCCGGGAAGGTGAAATGCGTCTTCATCGACCCGCCTTACAACACGGGCAGCGCCTTCGAGCATTATGACGATGGCTTGGAGCATTCAATCTGGCTCGGCCTGATGCGCGATCGTCTGGAGATTATCCGTCGGCTTTTGACTGATGACGGGTCTCTGTGGATCACAATCGACGACAACGAGGCACACTACCTCAAGGTCGTTTTGGACGAGATTTTCGGAAGAAATTCTTTCATTGCAAACATTGTTTGGCAAAAAAGAACTTCAAGAGAGAATAGAGCTGCCATTGGTTCAGCTCATGATCACATTCTCGTCTACTCTCCTCAAGGCCCTCAGCGATGGAAGGACACACGCAATCGTCTCGGCGATGAAGGTGGCTACACCAACACGGATAATGACCCAAATGGACCTTGGCGCTCGATCCCTTTTAGCGCCCAAGGCTACCGAGCAAACCAAATGTACGATATCAAGACGCCTTCAGGCATTATTGTTCGACCGCCTACTGGGCGATGCTGGGGGGCGACTGAGCCTGTCTTCCTTCGGTACCTTTCGGAGGGGCGTGTTTATTTTCCCAACAAGGGATCAAGTAGGCCGCGTATAAAACAATACAAAGGAGCCTGTTGCAGAGGCTGTCGCGCAATGAGCGCGGCGGGCTGGTTTAGAGCGTCACCGTCGCCTGGGACGGCGTGAGGCGGCCCGTCCTCCT
>NZ_BMDZ01000192.1 GCF_014636235.1 Tistrella bauzanensis | reverse complement strand
GGCCATCAGCGCGCAATCCCGTTGAAACCAACGGAATCATCGCACCGCTCGCACGCTGGGGAAAGTCCGACAGGCTGCTAGGGATCCGGCCGTCCAGTACTCAAGGGGGCAGCCGATTCCGCCGGAGGCAGGCGCGTACCATTCGCCTCAATTCCGCCGCGGCGCGGTGCGGTGCGGCGTCATGCGGATTGTTTTATCTGGCTCTTTCTTGATTGCGCCTGATTGAAATGCAGGCTGGTTTATTTTCACCAAGGCTCGGCCTGAGCGACCGGACTCTCGCTGGCTATACACGGCACCCCTGCGCGTCGCTATTGCCGTCAGCCCCTCATCCGGCGTCCGGGCTGGTCGACGCAACAGATCACCGGCCACAATCGTGGCCGGCGGCCGGCGGGGAAAGCTGTAGCCCTCTATATTCAGCACCTGCGTGCAGCATCGGCCCGGCGCCGATGCGACCTCAGCCCGCAATGGTGCGGCTCATACCACCAGTCACGTGGTACCCGAACGATGCATCGGGCGCCCGGCACACACGATCGGCGTCTGTGCATGATCTGGAAGACGATCCATGGCCTGGCCCCAGCATCAGCCGGTGACTTCAGGCCGGTGGGCGTGGCGCCGGTTTCGGCGATCCGGCTGCTGATTGATCGAGCCATCAACAGCCACGCCCTTCGTCATCAGCCGGGGAAGCGAGACGGTGGCGGGCCACGCCGATCCGGAAGACTGAGCCGGCGCCATATGTTCGACGTCAACGGCGATCTCTGGCAATCGCCCACCGTCGTGGCGGTCACAACGCCTGCGGCCAGGCTGATGACACAGGGTCAGAGGGGGGCAGGGTCGCTGGCCGACAGGAAGGGCAGGACGAGCGGAAGGGCGGGGAGGCAGGGCAACGAGTTCAGGTTAACGCGGTGATCGGAATCTGTGGCGCTCGGTAGTTTGTCGTGATTCAACAGGCTTCCACAGAT
>NZ_BMDZ01000191.1 GCF_014636235.1 Tistrella bauzanensis | reverse complement strand
ACGCGTGATCAGCAAAAGCAGGGTGACAAAAACATAATGGATTCCAACACTGTGTCAAGCTTTCAGGTAGATTGCTTTCTTTGGCATGTCCGCAAACGGTTTGCAGACCAAGAACTGGGTGATGCCCCATTCCTTGACCGGCTTCGCCGAGATCAGAAGTCACTGAGAGGAAGAGGCAGCACCCTTGGTCTGGACATTGAAACAGCTACTTGCGCAGGAAAGCTAATAGTGGAGCGGATTCTAGAGGAGGAATCAGATGAAGCACTTAAAATGACTATTGCTTCTGTACCAGCTTCACGCTATATAACTGACATGACTCTTGAAGAAATGTCAAGAGACTGGTTCATGCTCATGCCTAAACAGAAGGTGGCAGGTCCCCTTTTCATCAAAATGGACCAGGCAATAATGGATAAAAACATCACATTGAAAGCAAACTTCAGTGTGATTTTCAACAGGCTGGAAACTCTAATACTACTTAGAGCTTTCACAGATGAAGGAGCAATCGTGGGAGAAATCTCACCATTACCTTATTTTCCAGGACNTTGAAAGCAAACTTCAGTGTGATTTTCAACAGGCTGGAAACTCTAATACTACTTAGAGCTTTCACAGATGAAGGAGCAATCGTGGGAGAAATCTCACCATTACCTTATTTTCCAGGACATACTAATGAGGATGTCAAAAATGCAATTGGGGTCCTCATCGGAGGACTTGAATGGAATGATAACACAGTTCGAGTCTCTGAAACTCTACAGAGATTCGCTTGGAGAGGCAGTAATGAGGATGGGAGACCTTCATTCTCTTCAGAGTAGGAATGGAAAATGGAGAGAACAATTGAGTCAGAAGTTTGAAGAAATAAAATGGCTTATTGAAGAGGTGCGACATAGACTGAAGATTACAGAGAACAGCTTTGAACAGATAACATTTATGCAAGCTTTACAACTATTGCTTGAAGTAGAGCAAGA
>NZ_BMDZ01000190.1 GCF_014636235.1 Tistrella bauzanensis | reverse complement strand
GCAGAAAACTTGTTCGTAGCCTTCGTCATGGCTCCATCCTCTCAAGAGTTGGAGCCTCCGGCAAACCCGGAGCGGTTCAATATGATAATTTCGTCGCCACTCTTGGTCGGCGACTTAACGAGGGCCCAAAGCTGCGGCAGGAGATCCCGGAAGACTCGATCGAGCGAACCGTCGGTGACTAGACTCGATCGCTTCAACGTCCTCCGGTCCTGCTCGCCTGCTCCACGCCCCATCGTTGAGGCTGCGTTCGTCAACTCAAGAAAGCGGTCGTAGCGATTACCTCGACTAGGTTCAGGTCCTGGTCGCGCCGTCAGGGGACATTGGGCTGTCGCCGCAAATTGGACCTACTGCGCGGTTCCAATTCAAGCCAGTGTGCTTGCGAGTTGCTCCTTTGGTAGGTTGGTCACTCAGCGGAGCCACTCCCACAGCGGCCCGAAGCGAAGGGCTTGCCACCTTCAGATTCCCAGTATCGACTTGAGCCGCCCGTAGGCTCGCGCGAACGCTCTCTTGATCCTGGCGGCCCAAGAGAGCTTCTTCTCATCGTGAACGGCGTGGCGAGCGATCTGGTGGCGCATGACTGACGCCGCCATCGCGTCGGAGAAAGCCGGCATCCATTCAACGTGGCCGGCAGTGATGAAATAGTGCGACTTGCAGGCCGCATCGCATACCGAGATCGACGGCGTCACCGTGGCCCAGCCGCCTTCCGAGGTGATCTGATGACTATCGGGGACCAACAGGCTGACCCGGTGGCCGCAGCCACAGGCGCACAGTAAGGCACCAACCTCGAACTCCTCGCTGTGGTAGACGACGCCAGCTCTGAGCGGCTTGGGCATGCGCTCGACGGCTTGGTATGCGTATCTCAGAGCCCAACCGAAAATTATGTTGAGTGATTTCAGCGACTTGTGATTCTCTGTGGTTTGCGAAGACGACGGAGGATCGTATGGCCTGGACTGAAATCACTCGGGAGCAATATGACCGGAGG
>NZ_BMDZ01000189.1 GCF_014636235.1 Tistrella bauzanensis | reverse complement strand
GCCGCCAGCGCACCCGATGCCACCGACAGGGTGACGACGACCGTGCCGGAGCCGGCATCCACATCGGCGAAGGAGATGCCGGCCAGCGCTGTGGCCACATCCTCGGTGACGGTGATCGATCCCGGCACGGTCGCGACCGGCGCGTCGTTGACCGAGGTCACCGTGATCGTCGCATCCGCCTGCAAGGACGAGAACGCGGTCAGGCCGCCGGCCGAGGTGATGTTATAGGTCGAGCGGGTGGCGCCGTCGGCGGCCGTGCCCTGGGTCTGGTCCCAGCCCTTGAAGGTGAGGCTGGCGGACTCGCCATTGTCGCCGTCCGGAACATAGCGCAGTTGCGCATCCGGCTTGAGCAAAAGCGCCGCGCCCCATGACACACTGCCGACACTGTACCAGTTGGCGCCGCTGTCGGTGGAATACTGCCAGGTGCCGTTGCCGGCCGAGGCGGTCAGCGCGATGCCGCCCGCCGACGCTCCGTTGTCGGCATCGCCATAGCCTGCCTCGGTGAGCAGATCCGATACTGTGACCACGTCGGAGGTCGTGTCCTCATCGGTGCCGGTCAGCGGCACGTCATCAGAGGAGATGGATGGCGAGTCATTGAGATCGGTGAGATCGATCGTCGCCGTCGCCACATTGGCCGAGAACGCGCTGCCGCCGCCGCTCGTGGTGATGTTCGCCCGGAACTGGGTAGAACCGCTGGTGGCTGTGCCGGTGGTCTGATCCCAGGCCCGGAACGAAATGGTCGCGGTTTCGCCGTTCTCGAAATCGGGAACATAGCGCAGAGACGCCGAGGCATCGAGCAGCACCGCCGAGCTTTCCGACACAGACGAGATCTGGAACCAGTTGGTGCCGTCGGTCGTGTACTGCCAGATGCTGTTTCCCGTGACGCCTGTGATCGCGATGCCGGACAAGGCACCGCTGTCGGCATCACTATAACCGGCATCCGACAGCAGGTCGGCAATCGCGATCGTGCCGGTCCCGCTGTGCTCGGT
>NZ_BMDZ01000188.1 GCF_014636235.1 Tistrella bauzanensis | reverse complement strand
TGACCCCGTCTGCGAGGCTGCATAGCCTCATCAACCAGCGACGTCCGCCGAGCCCTTTTCAACATCGGGCGGGACATCCCCTTCGGCAGCCGCATCGTACTCTGCGATCCTGGCCTCCAATTTGGACTTGAGCGGCTCCTCCCCTTGCGCGTCGCAGACCGGACACCGCTTTGGATCGTGCCAATCGGATCCGCCAACGATTGCGAGCGCGCCTTTCAGGAGCGCGTGCAGCGCATGGGCACCGACCCGATTGATCGCCTCGTCGCGCGTCTTGGCCAGACCGATAAGGCGGTCGAGATCGGCGAGGTCGCCATCGGCGAGCGCGGCGGCCGAAAGCGATGTCACCGCCGTCGTCAGCCCGTCGAGCTTCTTACGCGCTTCGCCACCTTCCTCCTTCTCGATGGCCTTTTCGGCCGCCTCGAAATCCAGGTCCATCACCGACCCATCGCCCACAAGCGGCTTGAGCAGTGCAATGGCGGACAAGGCGGAGGTCACAGCCGTCTTGAGATCGACAAGCTTGTCGATGGCTGCGCCGCCGGCGCCGGCAACGGCATCATGCGCGACGATGATGCGACGCTCGATCGCGGTCAAGGCGCGCTCGCTCGTCTTCACCTCCGTGTCGAGGGCTGACAAACCCAGATCACTATTGATGTTCTGGGTCCGTTTGGTGCCCTCGAACGCCTGACGAAGCCGTGAGTAGCGGCTGAGGCCCACCAGTGACGCGAACGACCGACCGCGCTCCAACGCAGAGATGTCGATCAGCTTGGCGAAGCGACCATAGTCAACGAGAACGAAGTCCTCCTGCAGACTGGCAAGGAAGTCCTCCGGGTGCGGATGGTCGCTCGGCGAACTCACAGCTCGGGCGCCATTCGCGCTCCGTGTCACCTTAATCGCGACGTCGGCGCTGCCATCATCGCTTCTGAAGAGCAGGTTGAACCGCTCCGGGTTTGCCGGAGGCTGTTTCATTTGAGTCAGGCGGCGATGGTCGCCTGCTCGTGGCCGGCCCACCAGCGCG
>NZ_BMDZ01000187.1 GCF_014636235.1 Tistrella bauzanensis | reverse complement strand
TCAGCCCGCTGCCTGCGGTCCTGGCGCGTGGCGATGAACAGCTCGCATTCCTCGGTCTGGCTCGCCGCGTTCTCCTCCGACCAGTAGCCGGCATCCGCCGCCGCGGCCCCGAGCACTTCATCCTCGCCCAGCAGCAGTTCGACCATGGCCTGCGCCTTGGTGAGCATCGGCTGCAGCTGCTGAACGTCATTCGCCTCGGTGGTGACCTCGGTCGCCAGGATGATCTGCTGCGGCGTCACCACGGCCTGGGCGTTGTAGCCCTGCACCCAGCCCCGGCGCGTCTTCATGATGCCGCTGTCCGGGTCGGTCGGGTTCGCCACACGCTCAGGATCGACGCTCCCTGCCGCGGGCTTCGGCTTGCGCCCACGCCGACGCTTCTTGCTGCTCTGCTCCTCGGCAGCGCGGGCATCGATCTTCGCCTGCTGGCGCGCCGCGGCGACCTCAGCCTGGCTCTCCAGCTTCGCCTTGCAGGCCCGCAGCCGCGCCAGGCGTTCCTCGCGCCGCGACAGCGCCCGCGGCAATCCTTCCCGCCCCTCCGGGCCGAACTGCCGATCCTCGCGTTGGTCCACGCTCTCCGCCTCGGCCAACATGCGCGTGACCTGCTCGTCGATCGTCGCCGCGCTGCGGTTCGCATCGAGCGAGGCGTTGGCCTTCACCTTGGTGCCGTCCAGCACCACCAGGCCGAGCCGGATCAGGCCGGCATCCCGGCACATCCGCAGCACGGTCGCGAACACCGCCGGCAACCTGTCGATGTGGCGCCGGCGGAACCGCGCGATCACCGTATGGTCGGGCACATGCTCGCAGACGATGTATCGGTAGCCGGCGTCCCGGCGGCAGAGACGTTCGATCGCCCGGCTCGACTTCACCCCGTGGCTGTAGGCGTAGATCAGCAGGGTCAGCAGCATCGATGGCGCGAAGGGCGCCTGGCCCACGCCGCCGACCCGATGCTTTGCCTCGTACTTCGAGAGGTCCATCAGCGACACCGCGTCCAGGACGAGGTGCACGATGTCATCCTGCGGCAGCCAATCCTGCATATCCGGCGGGAGCAGGAACCCCTGACGGCGTTCGGGCCTGCGGAAATCTCGTGCCATGCCTTACCTCGCTGCGGTGGGCTCCAGAGAATCAGGCGCCGGCCGCAGGCTCAAGGG
>NZ_BMDZ01000186.1 GCF_014636235.1 Tistrella bauzanensis | reverse complement strand
CATCAAGGCCAGGCGCAAACTTGCCACGTGGGACACACAATACCTCATGGCGGCTCTGCAAGCGCGTTAACCTGGACTCGTTGTCCTGGCACCTGTGCGCCCGGATTGACCTCCCCCCTGAACAGGTCGACAATGACGCGTTGGTGCAGTCGATCCTGACGCATTCGGCGCTGGTCCAGTCACCGGCGGACAAGCCAACACACGGGCGCAACCTGCGCCTTGAAGGGTTGGCGGGCATGGCTCACCCGGCGATCCGCAATTTGCTCTCGATCATTCGTCGCCACGTGGACCAGTATCTGGCCGACCGTTTTGCGTCCGCCCACCCGCTGATCGGCCGGCGTCCGAAGGCCGCACGGCTGCAAGGTTGGGCGCTGGTGCTGACAGATGATGGTCATGAGGAGACGCACATCCATCCCCAGGGCTGGCTGACCGTAATATATTATGCGCGTGTTCCGCAGCCGTCGGCACGGGTTGCGCAAGGTGACGCGCCGCCGCCTGGTTCGCTGGTCTTCGGTTCCTGGCCCCCGGCGTTTGCCGGCGCGTTGCCGGATTTCCCAAGCTGGCATATCGAACCGAAGGCGGGAACATTGTTGATCTTTCCGTCGTTTTTTGGTCATGGAACTATCCCGACCGGCGTGGAAGAGCAGCGCATCTGCGTGGCGCTCGACGTCATCCCATGTACTGCGGTGCCATCACCTTGATCCCAGAAATGAAGAACAGGCCGGCGTCATGAGCAACGCTTCTGCTCCGCACGGGTTCGTGGCACTCCCGCCCTATCATGTGATCCGCGACTTTCTCGGCCCTGACCTGGTCGCCCGACTGCTCGCCCATGCCGATGCCAATCAGGACGCATTCATACCAACTGGTGTCGGCGAAGGGCGGATTGATCCGGAGATCCGTGTTTCGGTGCTGTTGTGGGATTTCGGATCGCTGCGGGATGTGTTGGCTGAGAGGTTCCGTATCGTAATGGACCAGGTGGTGGCAGAGCTGCGCCTGTCATCCTTCGAACTGGCGCGGCTGGAAATGGAACTTGCCGCCCATGGTGATGGTGCTTTTTACCGCAGGCACATTGACATCCCTACCGGCGTTGCCGACAAGAAGGGGGATGTCCCGGTCATTGTTGAAAAAGGGAGAGCGGCGTTGCTCGCCTTGAGCCGTTAGGCTCGGGGTGTCGAATCCT
>NZ_BMDZ01000185.1 GCF_014636235.1 Tistrella bauzanensis | reverse complement strand
ATCGCATTTGCCCAATGATCGACCTTGCGAATTCATCGGACCATCCGGCCCGTTTTCGCTTGCGGCTGATCGGGAGCTTGGGCCTTGCGGTTCGCAGGAGATTGAGGGAGAGACGGCGGAGGATAGCGAGGTTTTCGGGGCCATTGTCGGCGCGATTTCTGGCGGCGTCCTCGTCGAAGGTCACATCAAGAACCCAATGGAGGCTGTTCTCGATGGCCCAATGGGACCGGACGGCCTGGGCGAATTTCTGAGGGCTGAGGCGGGCGGATGAGAGATAGTAGCGGGTGGACGGGGCACCGTCATCCCGGCGTGCCTCGACGCAGGCAAGCGTTGCAAGGCCTGGCATGACCGGTGCTCCCGGTTCGGCGCGATCACCGAAGAGCCAGTTCACAGAATGGGTTACGCGGTGTCGCCTGATCTCGATGCGGCCGTGATCGGCATCCGTGGTCTCGAAAACCTCCAGGGGCTCGGGCGGGTCGGTAAAGAAGGTGGTGACCGCTTCAAGCATCGCCGGGCGGTTGGCCTTCAGGGCAAACAGATAATCGCCGCCGCGGTCGAGAACCATCTGTGCCGTCTCGCTCTGGGCATGGATGGCGTCGCCGGTGACCAGGGCACCGTCGAGCGTCAACGTGGCGAGCAGCGCCCGGGCGGCGGTGATCTCGTTCTCTCCCGGCGCGACGGCACGCTGGCCGAAGCTCAGCCGTGCGTCGGCGCCAAAGGCGGTCACGACATGCAGCGGTGACCGGCCCGCCGCGCGATCGAAGGAACGCCGCAACGTTTTGCCATCGATCGCCAGAACCCCCGGCCCATCCGCCCCAAGGTCGCTCAGAAACGCCTCAAACACCCGCCCGAACGCCGTCGGATCGAGCATCCGGAAAACACGCGAGAAGGTATCATGGCTGGGTAACCCATTCTCAAGCTCAAGAAATTCCCGCAATAACACCTCCCGATCCCCAGCGAACTCCGCAAAATCCACGCAGCTCTCTGCGCCACAGACCGACGCAACCAGAGCGATCGTCAGAATGTCGAGAAGCTCGTGCCGTTGCGCATTTCCACGCCGTGGATCCGGCATCTCCCGGAAAATCGTGATCAGCGAAGCCATCATGTCCCCCTCTCAGGAACACTCATACAGACTCCACTTCGCCACCGGTCGCCAGGGCTATTCTTCAAATGCGATTCCCCTG
>NZ_BMDZ01000184.1 GCF_014636235.1 Tistrella bauzanensis | reverse complement strand
CTCAGGTCCGCGATCATTGAATCGAACTCCTGACCGTTTGGGAATCCCCTATGAGTCAGGACTCACGAGATTTGGTATGAGTCCAGACAGGCCCCGGATCCGGGCAGCATGATCACCGGGTGGCCGGCCGGGGCCGCCGCGCGTGCGGCCGCAGCGCCGGAATCGGTATCACCACAGGTCATGTGCCATGACCGGCACCGGGTTGGCGCGCGGGGGCCGAGCGGCACAGCGGGTGTGGAGATGGCCATCGTGTCAGCTCCGCCAGTGACGGGAATCGGGAACGAGCCGAGGGCGCCTGATCACCGACCGCCCCGGCCATCACCACGCCGGCAAACCGGGTGGCGACGGCCGGGGCGCGAGGGCGGGTTCGGCTGGTGTGCGGATCAGGCGGGGCTGGCCCAGGCGAGCGCGCCGATCGCCAGAACGTCGTCGCCCTCAAGCTTCCCGGCCTTGGCCGCGTTCACCATTTCTTCCAGCGCCGCGATCATGTCCTTGGTGACGCCCTTCTGGGCCTCGATGACCTCACCGTCGGACAGCGGATTGATGGCGCGGAGCTGCTCCACCGCAACGACCGCGTACTGCGCCTTGCGATTCATGGCCTTGATCATGATGTCCTCCCTTCCTGATATGACTTCAGTGAAAAGGAGTACACTTTGAATCCAAAAGTGAGTCAATCTCAATTGAATCTACTTATAGGTGATTTCTGCTACGCGCGCATGTTGCGCCGCCGTGGTCAGTCGAGGGTCGGCATGACCCGGCGCATGTAAGCGTCGAACAGCGGCACGGTGAACGCGGTGTCGCCGTGCTGGGGTGAATAAATCATGCCCTTTCGGATCAGCTTGTCCCTGGTCGGGCCGACATTGGTTGTCTTCAGGCTCAGTTTCTCGGCGATTTCCCCAGATCGATGGGTTCCAGGGCCGAGTTCCGCCAGAGCGCGCATATAGCGTTTCTCCGTGGGAGTACACCGGTCAAATCGAACGCGAAAGAAGCTTTCGTCCAGCTTCACGATCGCAGCCGATGTGGCCTTCAGAACATCCTTCCTGGATATCCGATTGTTGCTCGCAATATTCCAGGCTTCGTGGCCCCATTGCTGCAAGAAGTATGGGTACCGTTCTGTCACCGACAGGATCTCAGAGCCCAACCGAAAATTATGTTGAGTGATTTCAGCGGCTTGTGATTCTCTGTGGTTTGCGAAGACGACGGAGGATCGT
>NZ_BMDZ01000183.1 GCF_014636235.1 Tistrella bauzanensis | reverse complement strand
TGGGCACCTCCATTTACCCGCTGATGTGATCGGGTTGAGGATCCGAGGCGGCACTTTGGGTGAAGCTCGCGTCAGGCATGGGGTTTGTCGGGATTTTCAGGGTTTTCCGTAGAGCGCGGACGCAATTATCCCATGGCCGCACGACGCTCGTGGAAGATCAGGCGGTGGATGTTGAAGGCCAGGTTGGCGAGCGTGATCTTGGCCTTGGCCCGTTCGATGCCGATGGTGCGAATGAACAGGCCCATGACGGCCTTCTGATGCGCGAACACATGCTCGACACGGGCCCGGATCTTCGATCTGGTGGCGTTGCCGCGGCGGAGATGGGCGGGCATCGGCCTGCCCTTGGGTTTCCTGCGGTGGATGCGGCTGACCCGGCCCTGGGCCTTCAGCCAGCGCTCGTTGCTCTGGCTGCGATAGGCGGTGTCGGCCCAGACGTCGGATGCGGTGTTGTCGCTGGTCACCACGTCGCGCAGCATCCGCCCGTCATAGCGCGCGCCGTCGGTGACCCGGCCTTTGCGGATGAAGCCGAAGGTCCGGCAGATCGAGATGCTGCTTTTATACCCGAAGCTTGGAATCGCGATATCCGGCTGCGACTTGCCATCGTTGGTGGGCCGCGCCTTGGCGAATTTCAGCGTCCAGCGGGCATCCGTGTCCTTCTGGCGCGCCTTGGCGGGGGCGTCCGGCCAGATCTCGGCGGCGCTCCGGCCCGCCTTCACGGCTGCCTTCTCGGCCTCGGTGTTGCGCTGCTTGGGCGCGGCGACCAGCGTCGCATCGACAATTTGACCGCCCATCGGCAGATAGCCGCGCGCCTTCAACTGGCGGTCGAAATCAGCAAAAAGCGTGTCGAGCGCGCCGACCGCCGTCAGCCGCTCGCGAAACATACGGATCGTGTTCGCATCCGGCGTCGCTGCGCCAAGGTCGAAGCCCAGGAAGCGCAGCCAGCTCAACCGATCCCGGATCAGCCATTCCATCCGCGCGTCCGACACATTGTTTTGCGCCGCCAGCACCAGCACCTTCAGCATCACCACCGGATCATAGGGCGGCCGGCCGCCTTTCGCGCCATCCGAATAGGCCAGGGCAGCCAACAACGTCGGCCGGAACGCCTCGAAATCCACCATCCGCGCCAACACCTCCAGCGGATCGCCATCCGCTGAAAGTCGCTTCATATGCTCCGATAACCCGAAAAGCCCCGATTGCCGCATCGTTCGCTCCCCCTTG
>NZ_BMDZ01000182.1 GCF_014636235.1 Tistrella bauzanensis | reverse complement strand
CGGGCCATCAGCGCGCAATCCCGTTGAAACCAACGGAATCATCGCACCGCTCGCACGCTGGGGAAAGTCCGACAGGCTGCTAGTGAGTTTTCCATCCTCGGCGCGCCTCTATCGTGATAGCGCCACGCACGAGGAGGAAGCCCTTGCCAAACCCCCATGCCGGATCCTGGACGCCGGCGCTCATCCTGTCGCTTGTCGCCGCCGGAACCATCCTGTCCCTTTCCATGGGGCTGCGGCAGAGCCTTGGCCTGTTCATGGAGCCGATGGTTCGCGGCACCGGCATTACCGTCGCGACGTTCGGCTTCGCCATGGCCATTCAGAACCTGGCCTGGGGCATCGGGCAACCCTTCATGGGAGCCCTGTGCGATCGCTTCGGCGGGCGCATCGTCGTCATCATCGCGTCGGTGCTTTATTGCGCCGGCCTCTATCTGACCGCCACGGGCAATACTATCGGGCTCTATTTCGGCGGCGGCCTGCTGATCGGGCTCGCGGTCGCTGGAACCTCGCACGGCGTGCTCGTCGGCATCGTGTCGCGTCTTGCCACGCCGGCAGTGCGTGCGACGGCGATCTCCATCCTCGCCGCGGTCGGTTCGCTCGGCACCTTCGTCATCGCGCCGGTCGCGCAGACGATGATCGACGGCTCGTCCTGGCAATTCTCCATGGGCGGGCTGGCGCTGCTTGCCGCGTCGATGGCGGCGGTGACGCTGCTGTTCCGGCGCGGCAGGGGCGAGACCCCCGCAACGGCGCCTTCGCAACAGGTCGATGCCCGTCGCGCGATTGCGGAAGCACTGGCCAACCGGACATTCGTCATCACGACCATGGCTTTCTTCGCTTGCGGCTTCCAGCTCATATTCATCGCGACCCATCTGCCGAACTTCGTCGGCATCTGCGGTCTGCCGCCCTCCGTCGGCGCCCAGGCGATCGCGCTGATCGGCATCTGCAACGCCGTTGGCACCCTTGTCGCCGGCTATCTCTGCCAGCGTTGGGGCAATCGGAACGTGCTGGCCCTGATCTATCTGTTGCGGACCGCGTCCATTGCCGTCTTCTTCGTCTTGCCCGTCAGCGTCGAGACGACCCTGGTCTTCGCCGCTGCCATGGGTTTCCTCTGGCTGAGTGTCGTTCCTCCCGTCAGCGGCCTGATCAACGGCCTGTTCGGAGCCTGTTGCCGAATGCCCGCTACCCATGGTTTGACGCCGTCTGCTGACGGCTTGGGAGCTTGGCGGGGGTCTCGCGCGGT
>NZ_BMDZ01000181.1 GCF_014636235.1 Tistrella bauzanensis | reverse complement strand
GGAGGACGGGCCGCCTCACGCCGTCCCAGGCGACGGTGACGCTCTAAACCAGCCCGCCGCGCTCATTGCGCGACAGCCTCTATGGCCGTGGCACTACCGACATGAAGGGCTTTCTGGCCTGCGTGCTGTCGACAGTGGCCAGGATCGATGCATCGCGTCTGGTGCGGCCGCTGCACATCGCCCTCACCCATGACGAGGAAGTCGGCTGTTTCGGGGCCAAGACCCTGATCCGGCATCTACCGCCGGCCCGGGCCATCATCGTCGGCGAACCCACCGCGATGCGGATTGCCGATCGCCACAAAGGCGCTGTCGCGCAGACGATCCGGATCAAGGGCCTGTCGGCCCATTCGGGCCTGCCCCAGAACGGCGTCAACGCCATTGAGCATGCCGTTCAGATCGCCGGCTGCATCGCCGACATCGCCCAGGATCTGATCGAGACCGGCGGTGACGACGACACGATGCAGCCCGGCTATTCCTCGATCCAACTGGCCGCGATCGCCGGCGGCGGTGCGACCAACGTCATACCGGACCACTGCGATCTGGTCTGGCAGTTACGCTGCCTGCCGGGCCAGTCGCCGGATGCCGTGGTCGAGCAGATCAAGGCTGCCGCCCGCACGGTGGAGGCGCGGATGCGCAACCGCGACCGATCCTGCACCATCACATTCGAGCCGATGTACGACGTACCGCCCCTGAACCGGACGGCCGATAATCCGGCGACCGCGATCTGCCGTCATCTCCTTGGCCCCCAGGAGACGATCGGCGTCAACTTCGCCACCGAAGCCGGGCTCTATCAGCGGGCCGGCTATGCGGTGGTCGTGTGCGGTCCGGGCAACATGGCGCAGGGACATACGGACAACGAATACATCCAGATGACCGAACTGGGGAAATGTGAAAACTTCCTGGCCGGACTGGTCGACGAACTCTCTCAACGCGAATGGGGTGCATGATGATCCGGACGATACGCGGCGCGATGCTCGCCGCCCTTGCCTGCCTGCCCACGCTGGCCACCCTGTCCACGCTGGCCGCCCTGCCCGGTACGGCCGCAGCCGCAGGGTTGGAGCGGCAGACGTTCTCGGTCGTCGGCACCTGGTCGAACCTGTCGGTGTTCAAGGAACTCGAAGCGCCGATGTGGACCCGGATCGTCCCCGAAGCATCCGGCGGCCAGAGGGGATGTCCCGCCCGATGTTGAAAAGGGCTCGGCGGACGTCGCTGGTTGATGAGGCTATGCAGCCTCGCAGACGGGG
>NZ_BMDZ01000180.1 GCF_014636235.1 Tistrella bauzanensis | reverse complement strand
TGACCCCGTCTGCGAGGCTGCATAGCCTCATCAACCAGCGACGTCCGCCGAGCCCTTTTCAACATCGGGCGGGACATCCCCGGGGAAATTCCGCCACATCTGCTGATCGAGAATGCCTTTGGCGGCGAGATGGTCGCGCGACTGCTGGCATTTGCCTTGTCGCGCGAGGCAGCATTCAGCGATACGACGGTCGGCAAGCGGAAGATCGAGGGCGGGCAGATCCGCCGCTCGCGGGTGATCCGCGATTTTGGTGACGTGAACGCCCCGTTGGAGGCGGCCTTTCGTGCACGGCTGTCCCAGGCGATCACAGCCTTGCGCGTGCCGCCCTTCACCCTGGATAGCCTGTCGCTGGAACTTGCCGCCCATGGCGACGGGGATTTCTACCGGCGCCATATCGATACGTTCATCGGCGGTGAAAAGACGGCGACGGACCGCATCCTGACCGGCGTCTATTACTTCCATGCTCTGCCGCGGGCCTTTACCGGTGGCGAATTACGACTCTTTTCCCTGCGCCCCATCGAACATGGCGGCGCCCACCTGGACATAGAGCCGCCCTGCGACAGTTTATTGCTGTTCCCGGCCTGGGCTCCGCACGAAGTGCTTCCGGTTTCCTGCCCGGAAGGCAACTTCGCGCAGTCTCGTTTCGCCATCAATTGCTGGTACAACGGCACGGCGTAGCACCCCCGCCTGCCCCTTCGGTGCCGGTGTCACGGTGCGTCGGTCACCACGATCTCCAACAGCCCTTCACGCTTCAGTCGGGTGAGAAAGGCGTCCGCCTCGGCGCGAATCTTCTCTTCCGGCGCATCATACACCTCCGCGAGTGACGTCACGATCTGGTCCAGGCTCCGCGGTGTCTCCAGAAGACGCCAGATGTGCCCGCCAACGGCATTCAGATTGTAATATTGCCCCCGCGCGACGCTCATCATGACGGTCTCATCATCAACTGACGCGCTGAGTATTCGTTGCTGGCGCCGATAGGTCTGGGTTGGCGTCCGGGTCGAAACAGTCATCACAGGTTCCCAAGCATTTGTCCGAAAGGCTATTGTTCTGTTCAACAGCCATACCATTCCACCACCGTCATTCCCACAAAGGCGGGAATGACCATCAACAGACAGAAAAAATGAGAGGAATTTCTTGACAAACTACAGAAAGATCCCCCTGAAAATTCCACGGATATAAGAGCCTGTTGCAGAATGGGCTCCAACCCTGTCGATGTCCGCTTGCCCCCGCGCTGCGGGGCTGATTCCCTCGGGTGAGGTG
>NZ_BMDZ01000179.1 GCF_014636235.1 Tistrella bauzanensis | reverse complement strand
GTCACCTCACCCGAGGGAATCAGCCCCGCAGCGCGGGGGCAAGCGGACATCGACAGGTTTGGAGCCCATTCTGCAACAGGCTCTGGTGGCGCCTGCATTCTTCTTCCAGGCGTGCAGATTGGTAATGTCTCCTTGCGCTTTGACATATTGCAGAAGACGGGACGTTCCCAAGGTATCGAGGGCTTCGACCAAATTTCGGTAACGTGTCTCTGCACCAGGGGCCAGGTCATATGCAAAAACGACATGTCGTCGAGATGCGTCGATTTGGCTGCCGCAGAACCAAGCAAGAGCGAATAGGAGGCCAGTGGCCGCTATTGCCACTGGCTGCGCTGCCAGGAGAGTGATGCCAAGGAGAAATCCTGCGGTGATCGTCAGAAGTGCCGCCATCGAAGCTCGGCCGCGTGCTTCATTCAGACTTGCCAGAGCTTCCGCATGGCTTTCAGATACCAGAAATTTGGTCTCCGCGGACATGACACGCCGCATAAGGATCCCATCCTCAGTGATATAGGTTGGCAGCTTATCCCGGATGGCCGCTTCCGATACGTCGGCGCAGTGCTTTTCGGCAGGTGGCGCGACAGCTTTTGGTCGCTCACCAACACCGCCCAAGGTTTTTCTATAATAGACGCCATTCATCCCGGCGTGGATGTAATGCCCCCGTGGTCCCGTCCCGATACGAAGTCCTTTGACACCTGCCGAGACACCGAGGCCCGACTTTGAAAGGTTGAGACGGAATGGGCCGATAGAAATTGATTTGCGAAGATAAAATGGCATATCGGGCTCCAGAGGTCTGAATTAATAACAAGGCAGCCTGTAAATCAGTTTTATTTTGGGGGATGTGGATCTTTCCGGACGGATCTGATCCAGGTGGTGGCTGGATTTCTATTGGTCGAGGGCGTTCCAGCAAGAAGCGCTAATCTTCCACCGAAGAGGATGTCGGCTTGTCTGTGCTGGATCTGGTCAGGTGCCATCAGGCCGATGCCGACGTGATGATGCTCACGAGTGTGCCGATTGAAGACGCGGCGGAAGAGATCTTCGCTCTGGGTGACGTTCTCGCAGCGCCTGAGAATTCCAGGCGATATCTCAGGATCTTGAACGGCTGCTGGCTCGATGCCGGCGGCCTCCAGTTTCAATCCACGCTCCCGCACGGGGAGCGACGGCGCAGGTCTTGCCAAATCCGCTCGGCCCGTAGTTTCAATTCACGCTCCCGCAGAGCCTGTTGCAGAATGGGCTCCAACCCTGTCGATGTCCGCTTGCCCCCGCGCTGCGGGGCTGATTCCCTCGGGTGAGGTG
>NZ_BMDZ01000178.1 GCF_014636235.1 Tistrella bauzanensis | reverse complement strand
CAGGCTGCGGAAAAATCCATCTATCTGGCCCCTTTCCCCGTCTGCCAGCGTCGTTTGAGGGTGCTTGTGCGGGGTTACGGGCCGGATTTGCGGCCATTTTTCCCGTTCTCCGGCGATTTGAGGCGGAGTCCGGGTGTGATCAGGCAGCGCGCATCAGCTTTGGCAGCCTGATCAGGTTGTAGGCGGCGGCGTTGAGGGCAAAGACCCAATCGACGCGGTCTGTACCCTTATGACGGGTTTTGCGCAAGCCGGCGGCGGCCTTGATCCAGCCGAACACCTCCTCGATGCGCTTGCGGATGCGTAAGCTGACGGCATAGCCGGGATGGTGGGTGGTGCGTGCGTCGATGGCGCTGCTGCGCCGCAGGGTTCCGTCCTCTTTGCGTTGTTCGTTGCGCGCGATGTGGGGCGTGACCGTGCGGGTGTGCAAATCCTGGACGAAGGCCTGGACGTCATAGGCCTTGTCGGCACCCAGCGTGATGCGGCCCCTGGGCTTCAGCCCGTCGATCAGGTCCAGGGCGGCCTCGCGCTCGGCCGTGCCGGTGGCCTGGGTCACCGTGGCGCCCACCACCAGCCCGTTGCGGTTTTCCATCAGCACATGGCCCATGAAGGCCAGGCGCGAGGGCTGGCCATCGGCCTTGCGGTACAGCTTGGCGTCGGGGTCGGTGGTGGAGGCATGCGTCTGGTTGGACCGCTTCTCGCCCCGAAAATCGCGCTCGGCATTGCGCCCCGGTCCCGGCGGCTCGTCGCCCCCATCCTTGGGCCGGAAACTCTTCATCGAGGCCCAGGCGTCCAGCAGCGTGCCATCCACCGAGAAATGCTCGTCCGACAAAAGGTTGCGGGCGCGGGCCTGCGCCACTACCGCCGACAGGAACTTCTGCGCGACATCACCCGCCAGAAGCCGGTCCCGGTTCTTGGTGAACACCGTCACGTCCCAGATCGCCGCATCCATCGACAGGCCCGCAAACCACCGGAACAGCAGATTGTAATCCATCTGCTCCATCAATTGCCGCTCCGACCGGATCGAGTAGAACGCCTGCAGCAGCAGCGCCCGAAGCAGCTTCTCCGGCGGGATCGACGGACGCCCCACCTTCGAATACATCCCTTCGAAATCAGGCGACAGAACCTCCAGAACCTCGTCAACCATCGACCGGATCGGACGCAACGGATGCGTCGCGGGGACACGGGCCTCGCAACTCACATACGAAAAAAGGCTGTCACTGCGAATGTCGCTGCCCCGCATCATCTCCCCCTAACAAAGCTCCACGCGATCGAATCACGCCGGATAAAATGAGGGAAGGATTTTTCCGCAGCCTG
>NZ_BMDZ01000177.1 GCF_014636235.1 Tistrella bauzanensis | reverse complement strand
CATCAAATAATCAAGTGATGCCATGTGAACCAATCATAATAGAGAGGAACACATTGCATTTGAATAGCACCACCATAGAGAGGAAAATTTGTCCTACAGTAGCAGAATACAAGAATTGGTCAAAACCACAATGTCAAATCACAGGGTTCGCCCCGTTTGCAAAAGACAACTCAATTAGACTCTCTGCAAGTGGGGATATCTGGGTGACAAGAGAACCCTATGTCTCATGCAGCCCCAACAAATGTTATCAATTTGCACTTGGGCAGGGAACCACCCTAAAAAACGAGCACTCAAATGGCACTACACATGATAGAACCCCTCACAGAACTCTTTTAATGAATGAGTTGGGTGTCCCATTTCATTTAGGAACCAAACAAGTGTGCATAGCATGGTCTAGCTCAAGCTGCTATGATGGAAAAGCATGGTTACATGTTTGTGTTACTGGGGATGATAAAAATGCTACTGCGAGTATCATATATGACGGGATGCTTGTTGACAGTATTGGTTCATGGTCCAAAAACATCCTCAGAACTCAGGAGTCAGAATGCGTTTGCATCAATGGAACTTGTGCAGTGGTAATGACTGATGGAAGTGCATCAGGAGAAGCCGACACTAGAGTATTATTTATAAGAGAAGGGAAAATTATAAATATTAGCCCATTGTCAGGAAGTGCTCAGCACGTTGAGGAATGCTCTTGTTACCCCCGGTATCCTGAAGTTAGGTGTGTGTGCAGAGACAATTGGAAGGGCTCCAATAGGCCCATTCTATATATAAATATGGCTGATTATAGCATTGAGTCCAGTTATGTGTGCTCAGGACTTGTTGGCGACACACCAAGAAATGATGATAGCTCCAGCAGCAGCANATTGAGTCCAGTTATGTGTGCTCAGGACTTGTTGGCGACACACCAAGAAATGATGATAGCTCCAGCAGCAGCAACTGCAGAGATCCCAATAACGAAAGAGGGGCCCCAGGAGTGAAAGGGTGGGCCTTTGACGACGGGAATGATGTTTGGATGGGACGGACAATCAAAAATGGTTCACGCTCTGGTTATGAGACCTTTAGGGTCGTCAATGGTTGGACCATGGCTAATTCAAAATCACAGATAAATAGGCAAGTCATAGTTGACAGTAACGACTGGTCTGGGTATTCTGGCATTTTCTCTGTTGAAGGCAAAAAATGCATCAACAGGTGTTTTTATGTGGAGTTGATAAGAGGGAGACCACAGGAACCCAGAGTGTGGTGGACCTCAAATAGCATTATTGTGTTCTGTGGAACCTCTGGTACATATGGAACAGGCTCATGGCCTGATGGAGCGAATATC
>NZ_BMDZ01000176.1 GCF_014636235.1 Tistrella bauzanensis | reverse complement strand
GGCCAGGCGCAAACTTGCTACGTGGGACACACAATACCTCATGGCGGCTCTGCAAGCGCGTTAACCTGGACTCGTTGCCCTGGACGGCGGGAGACCGTGGAAGATGCAGGTCATGCACAAGGTCCGCCTGCCTGTCGCCCCCGTGTTCAGATGCCTGTCGCCCCCGTGTTCAGATGATTGTGAGCCCCTCCAGGCCGGTGTCATGGTTCGCGAAACAATCGTTAACCATACCGGCCGGCATCACGGGCCACGCGACGGGGGCACACGCACATGAAGATGTCCATCCGGCTGAGGGGAACCGCCTCGCTGGCGGCAATCGCGGTCGCCATGTCGGCGACCGGCGCATCGGCACAGGCGATCATCGACAACGGCACGGTTCAGCTCGGCATCAACCCGGAAGGCAATCTTGTGGTGCCGGGCTCCGGCTCTCCGCCGGTGGGCCTGACCTATGCGGCCCGGCGCCGGCGAAGCCCTGGGACCAGGCTGTGCCTGCGAAAGCTGGGGCATCGCCGATATCGGCACGGACCTGTTTGGCAAAGCGGGCGAGAGTTTCGGCACGGCCAATATCGATTCGACCGGCGCAGACCTCACCGTCACCGGTACCGGCACCGCCGCCGGATCAACCGGCACCGCCGCGCGATCGGTGGTCAGCGTCGTCGAACCCGGCGCCGGCGGCCGGGTTCTGCGGGTCACCCATGACTTCAAGACCATCGACGGCGTGGACAACCTGTATCGGGTCGATGTCACCGTGAAGAACATCACCGCCACGGCGGCCGGCGATGTCGCGCGGCTGATCTATCGCCGGGCCATGGACTGGGACATTCCGCCCACCCAGTTCAGCGAGGTGGTCACCCTGCAGGGCTGGCCTGCCAGCAAGCTGATCGCCTCCAGCAATAACGGCTTCGCCGATGGCAATCCCAACACGCCCCAGGGCGACATCGCCGGCACCGGCGCCGTGGTGAACGGCAACTTCACCAATGCCGGCCCCTCCGACCACGGTGCCGTGTTCGACTTCGACTTCGGCAGCGTGCCGGCCGGCGAGGACATCACCTTCACCATCTATTACGGTGCCGCCGGCAACGAGGCCGAGGCGCTGGAGGCGCTGAAAGCCGTCGGTGCTGAAATCTATTCACTGGGCAAGCCGCGCGACGGCGCCGGCAGCGATGCCGAGGCCGGCACGCCCAACACCTTCATCTTCGCCTTCGCCGGCGTCGGGGGCACGCCGATCGGTGGCGGCGGCAGCGGTGGTCCGACCATCGGCCATGCCAATGCCTTCCGGCAGATGGGCACCTCCATTTACCCGCTGATGTGATCGGGTTGAGGATCCGAGGCGGCACTTTGGGTGAAGCTCGCGTCAGGCATGGGG
>NZ_BMDZ01000175.1 GCF_014636235.1 Tistrella bauzanensis | reverse complement strand
CGCTGGTGGGCCGGCCACGAGCAGGCGACCATCGCCGCCTGACTCAAATGAAACAGCCTCCGGCAAACCCGGAGCGGTTCACGTCGTCGTCTTACGTGCCCAGTCCGCGATGCTTCCGGACATGCTGGCATTTCCAGGCGAGCATCGGCATGGCGCCAATGCGCGCACGTATTTCAGGCGCCGCGTCCAGCAGATCGGGGTCGGTCTCGCCGCGATCCAGAATGCCATTAAGAAACTCCCGCTCGCTCGCTGTCAGATCGAACAGGAAGGCGAACCGTTCCCGACAGAGCGCAACGGTTTCCTCGATCCACGCATCGACGTCTCCCTTGCCGGCGAAGCGGTCGCGCGGCAGGCAGATCGCGAGCTTTTGGCGAAGCTCGCGCGGGTCGCCTTTGATGACATCGACCGACATGGTCCGCCAATCGCGCCGCCCGCAGGCGCCGATGGCGAGCACGGCAGCCTTGATCTGGCGCCAGTCGAGCCCGTCGATCGACAGGATACGGCGCGCATCGAACAGATCGCGCGCGGCACGCCGGTCGACGAGCGCGACGAGCTTGCCGGCGACGATTTCATGGAGATCGAGGACGAGAACGTCGCTCGTCCGCATTTCGCCGAGGGGACGTGACTCCATGCGGCCCGCGCCGAACAGGGGCTGGCGCGCCATGTAGTTGACATCGAGCTCCAGTGTCGCGTTGCCGCCAAGCGCGGACGAGTAGCGCGACAGCCACTTGCCGCCGGCATGGGGCTGACGGCGGACGCTGTAGCCCTGGGACACGAGGAGCCGGTTCAAGGCGGCGTCGACATTTGGGCGCTCGGTTTCCATCACGGCCCGGTCGAGTGCGCCTATGTAGTTTAAGTCGATGTCGACCGACAGGCGGTCGAGACCGAGGTGGAGCACATTGAGCGCCGTCCCGCCCTTGAGGACGAGGCGCTCCGACAAGACCGGATCTCGGGCGATCTCCTGCAGCAGGTCCAAGAGGCGCAACACCTTTTCGAGCGTGCCGAGCTGGTGCCCGGTCTCATCGGCAATGCGCTGCAGCGTTTGGGTGGAGGGCGCCGCCATTCAGAGTCCCTCGAAGCGGCGTTCAACGACGTCGATGGGGAGAATATGGCTTCCTCCGATCTCAGGATAGAAGGCCTACTTCGCAGTCCCGTCCGCCTTCCTCCGGCTCCACACGAGCTGCGCCTCGTTCCCGTCCTCGGACTGGAACAGGGCGGCGCTGATGGGTTCCGGCAGGCTGGGGTCGTCGACCGCCGAGCCGGTTGCGAACTCGAGGGACAAAAAGTAAGGCCCCACAAACGGTTAAGCTTGTGAGGCCCTGGTCAGATCTGGATTTCTAGCGAGTTATAACAAAAGTGGTTGCGGGGGTAGGATTTGAACCTACGACCTTCAGGTTATGAGCCTGACGAGCTACCGGGCTGCTCCACCCCGCGTCGGGT
>NZ_BMDZ01000173.1 GCF_014636235.1 Tistrella bauzanensis | reverse complement strand
TCCCTCAGGTCCGCGATCATTGAATCGAACTCCTGACCGTTTGGGAATCCCCTATGAGTCAGGACTCACGAGATTTGGTATTAATCGACGGCGGCTGCGCGCCCAAGTTTCAATTCACGCTCCCGCACGGGGAGCGACCGCCGCCGCCGTCTTGGGCCGGATCGTGACCCCGTTTCAATTCACGCTCCCGCACGGGGAGCGACATCTCACGTCCAGCCATATGGACCTGGGATCGGGCGTTTCAATTCACGCTCCCGCACGGGGAGCGACCCACCGCCACCAGCGGCGGCATGGCAACCGCCCGTTTCAATTCACGCTCCCGCACGGGGAGCGACCGACATCATACGCGGCGTGGTCGCGGCAGGCGCGGTTTCAATTCACGCTCCCGCACGGGGAGCGACACCGGCCCAGCACCTTCTGGTGCTGGGCGAGATGTTTCAATTCACGCTCCCGCACGGGGAGCGACGATCGTTCAGGCCTTCTTTGATGTTCAGCACGGGTTTCAATTCACGCTCCCGCACGGGGAGCGACCACCAGCCCCCGCCACCCGGGCTCCGGACATGACGTTTCAATTCACGCTCCCGCACGGGGAGCGACCACCAGCCCCCGCCACCCGGGCTCCGGACATGACAGTTTCAATTCACGCTCCCGCACGGGGAGCGACGACCCGGCCATTGTCGAAGACCCACGCATTACCGGGTTTCAATTCACGCTCCCGCACGGGGAGCGACGATCTCGAAGACTACAGGAGGATGTAATGGCGCGGTTTCAATTCACGCTCCCGCACGGGGAGCGACCCGCCTCGGCAAAGGCGGGGTCGACCGGGGCCGGTTTCAATTCACGCTCCCGCACGGGGAGCGACCTGTGGCCAACCTGCGGCGGCGGGGGAGTGTCTGTTTCAATTCACGCTCCCGCACGGGGAGCGACAGTGATCCCGTGCCACCCGGCACCGGTCCACTGGTTTCAATTCACGCTCCCGCACGGGGAGCGACGCCACGTGGCCAGCTCTCCACCCGCTCTACGCGTTTCAATTCACGCTCCCGCACGGGGAGCGACCAGCAACCGCGGGGCGCCGCCCACATCGAACCGGTTTCAATTCACGCTCCCGCACGGGGAGCGACCTCGTCAAGGTATTCCAGCAGCGCCTGATAGCCGGTTTCAATTCACGCTCCCGCACGGGGAGCGACTATTTCGAAGGCCTGGCCGGGGGGGCGCGCCGAAGTTTCAATTCACGCTCCCGCACGGGGAGCGACGATGCCGGCTGCCCAGTCTGCGGAGGCCTGTACGAAGTTTCAATTCACGCTCCCGCACGGGGAGCGACCCGAGGCCCTATTGGTCGAGGCCACAGCCAAAGTGTTTCAATTCACGCTCCCGCAGAGCCTGTTGCAGAATGGGTCTTCGGAATGTGTCGCGATCGCAGTGAGATCCGCCCTTGAGCCTGCGGCCGGCGCCTGAT
>NZ_BMDZ01000172.1 GCF_014636235.1 Tistrella bauzanensis | reverse complement strand
GAGGATTCGACACCCCGAGCCTAACGGCTCAAGGCGAGCAACGCCGCTCTCCCTTTTTCAACAATGACCGGGACATCCCCAAGGTCCGCGGACAGCGGTCTTGCAGCGATAAGACCTGCGACGGGACAGCCGGCCTCGACGGAACAGCAGGGCCGGCCCGGGCAGGTTCCTGTGGCATTGAGACGAGATCCCGATCAGGTGGAACCACCTGATCGGGCCAAGATGATCGGCAGACGAATAGTCGTTCATGGTCGGGTACTGGTTTTCGGAGGAGATCCGAAGGCCTGTCGAAAAGCGTGGGTAAACGCGCTTTGTGAGGTATAGCCAACCTCACTCGCCACCTGGGCGATCGTGGTACCGCCGCGCATCAGTGCCGCGCGCGCGATGGTCAGGCGCCATGTCCGCACATATGCGAGCGGCGGCCTTCCAACACGGCGCGTAAACTCGGCGGAGAACGCAGCGCGCGACATGCCGGCCACGCCGGCGAGCCGGGCCACCGTCCATGGCTGCGCGACATCCTGGTGGATTGCACGGAGCGCCCGGCCGAGCCGGGCGTCGGAGAGCGCGCCGAGCCATCCCATGTCGCTCTGCCCGGCGCTGCCGGCACAGGCGCGGATCGCCTCCACCACCAGCACGTCGGCGAGCCGGGCGCTCACGATCTCGCCCCCCATCATATCCCGCTCGATCTCGTTGCCGATCAGGGCGAGGACCGCCGCGATCGCGCAGGATCCGGGCGAGGATCGCGGCACGATCATGAACGCCGGCAGCATGTCGAGCAGGAAGTCGGCGTCCGCGGCAGCGAAGGTGACCGTGCCCCCGATCCCGATCGTATCGTCTCCGCCGATGCGCGCCGCGTCGCAGCCGGGGCCATCGTAAAGGGCCTGCCCATCGATCGGCGTCATATCGAGGTCGCTGGCCACCGTATATGCGGTGCGTCCGATCAGACAGACATCCCCTTCGCTCAGACGTTGCGGGGGGAGCCCCGGCACCAGCATCCAATGGCTGCCGCGCAGCAGAGCGACGAATTTGAGCCGGTCGATGGCAGGAAACGCCAAGGCCCATCGCCCCGCCGCTGCGATGCGGGTTCGCCGGGTCACCCTTGCGCCCAGAACGTCGAGGACGTCCGACAGCGGGTCGCGCGGTATCTTGGACGATTGCGATAATGTCATAGACTACAGAGCATAGATGATCTTGTGGCCGTCGTATATTGTCTTCGTGAAGGAGATCGCAAATGAGCATCCAAGATAAAGTTGTCATCATAACCGGAGCGAGCAGCGGGATCGGCCGCGCGACGGCAAGGCTGCTTGCGAAACATGGCGCATTCGTTGTGCTGGGCGCTCGCAATGAGGCGTCGCTTGGGGCGGTTGTCGACGAGATCACCGTCGCCGGCGGCCGGGCGGCGTATAATACCAAGTCCCATGGACGGTCACCCATGTGCCCATGATCGCATGCCGATGGACATGATGAGCCACGGCTGATCGACGAGA
>NZ_BMDZ01000171.1 GCF_014636235.1 Tistrella bauzanensis | reverse complement strand
GTCTCCGAAGAAATAAGATCCTTCATTACTCATGTCAAAGGAAGGCACGATCGGGTTCGTTGCCTTTTCGTCCGAGAGCTCGAAGACTCCCCGCCCCTGGAATGACACATCTTCTGGTCTTGCACTTTCCATCATTCTTATGATTTCAGTCCTCATGTCAGACGTTCTACCCTCAGTATTCCCTGTAAAAGCTGCCATTATGGTCGCTCTTTCGAAGGGGAGATTTCTCTGTACCGAGAAAGTGGGTTGAACGCTAATCTGTCCCGCAGATGCTCTCTGTTGGTTGGTGTTCCCTCCGCTTCTGGTTCTTATAGCCCAATATCTACTTCTCAGTTCAAGAGTGTTGGAGTCCATTGTTTCCATGTTCTCATTTGAAGCAATTTGAACCCCTCTGGTGGATAATTGTCCTCTTGGGACCATTCTTGTCCCTCTGATGAAACTTGAGACTCTAAGGTCCTCAAATGCTGCAGAGTGGCATGCCATCCACACTAGTTGACTCTTGTGTGCTGGATTCTCGTTTGGTCTTATTAGACTAAAAACCTGGCTGTTTTGAAGCAGACGGAAAGGGTCTATTCCAACCAGGGAGTACCCTTCTCTCTCAAAGTCATATCCACTGGCCACTGCAAGTCCGTATACACAAGCAGGCAAGCAGGATTTATGGGCCACAGATCCTCTCAGGATGAGTGCAGACCTTGCCAGAAAAATGAGATCTTCTATTTCAGCATTTCCAGGATTTCTGCTTTCTCGCACTTGATCCACCATTGCTCTTTGTGCTGCTGTTTGGAATTTCCCTTTGAGGATGTTGCACATCCTCTCGTATGCAATTCTTGTTCTTCTTCCATTTTCGCCTCTCCAGAAATTCCGGTCGTTTATACCTCGTTTTATCATCCGAATCAGCTCCATCACCATTGTTCCTATCCCCTTTACTGCTGCGCCTGCAGCTCCAGATCTCCTCGGGAGGGTTGATCCCTGCATCAGGGAGCACATCCTGGGGTCCATTCCAGTACGCACGAGAGCTCTCGTTCTCTGATATGTAGCATCATTTAGGTTGGAATGCCATATCATCATATGGGTAAGACCAGCAGTTGCGTCTTCTCCATTGTTCGCTTGACGCCAAATTCTCCTGATTTCCTCCTTGTCATACAGGATCAGCTCTCTCACCCATTTCCCGTCTCTTCTTCGGTAAATTGGACCTCCAGTTTTCTTCGGGTCCTTTCCCGCACTGGGGTGCTCTTCCAGGTATCTGTTTCTTCTTTCATCAAATGCAGAGAGTACCATTCTCTCTATTGTTATACTGTTCTGGATCAGCCTCCCTTCATTGTCACTGAGTTTGAGTTCTGTACACATTTGTATGTAGAATCTCCCAATGCCGCTAACCATTCTTCCGACAGATGCTCTGATCTCAGTAGCATTCTGGCGTTCTCCACCAGTCTCCATCTGTTCATAGGATCGTTTGGTGCCTTGAGACGCCATGATGTTGATGTCACTCAGTGAGTGATTATCTACCCTGCTTTTGCTGATCACGCGT
>NZ_BMDZ01000170.1 GCF_014636235.1 Tistrella bauzanensis | reverse complement strand
CTAGCAGCCTGTCGGAGTTGACCCCAAGGGTCTGGTTCGATCCGGTTTAGGGGCGTGCGGTGCTTTGATTGTGCGGTGATTTGGCTGGTTGGGCGCTCTGGGGGCGGGGGGCTTGATCCGTGGGCCGGCCTGATGTGGATTTTGGCGTGGATGGTGCGTTGGCGCGGCCTCAGGCCCTGCGCAGGACATTGAGGCGCTTGACGTTCCAGGCCAGGGTCACGAGGGTCCATTCGCCGCTGGCGGCGTCCAGGCCGCGCATCGACAGGCGTCGCCAGCCCATGGCCTGTTTGATAATCCCGAACACCGGCTCGACGGTCTGTTTGCGCAGCCCGTAGAGGGCCCGGCCGGCTCGGGTGGTCAGTCGATGGGCCATCCTGATCACCGGGTCGTCGGTGTCGGGGGGCGCGGTGTCGGCGGCGAAGCGCTCGAACACTGGCGGGTGATGACCCTGGCGGCCCATGGCGATCATCGGCTCGATCCCGGCGGCCTCGCAGGCGGTGACGTTGGCGGCGCTGAAGTAGCCGGTGTCGGCCAGCAGGTTGGCCGGCGTCCCCAAGGCCTGGGGCAGATCGGCCAGGCCTTGCAGCGCCGGGGCGATCTGCTGCTTGTCGTTGGGCGCCTGGGTCAGATGAGTGGCGACCACCAGCATGGTGGCGGCGTCCACCGCCGCCTGGGCGTTGTAGCTCTGGTCGAAGCCGCCGCCGGACCTGGGCATGATGCGGCTGTCCTCGTCGGTGAGGTTGACCTGGTCGCCATCGCGTGGGCCGGGCTCGGGCGGCCTGGGGTCCTTGCCGCCGGGCGTCTTGCCGGCCTCGCGCAGGGCCTGGCGGCGGGCCATCTTCTCCTCGTGGACCCGCTGTTCGGCCTCAAAGCGGTCCTGGGCGCGGGCCTCGATCACCGCCTTGGCCGCCTCCAGGGCCAGGAGCCGCTGCTCGCGCCGGGCGATCTCGGCGGGGATGTCCAGGCCGTCCCCCACCGGGGTCTGGTCGGCAGCCTCGGCCCGCGCCGTCAGGGCCTTCACTTCCTGGCGCAGCTGGGCTTCGATCTTCAGCGCGTGCTTCCACGACAGCGCCGAATGGCGGCTGGCGTTGGCCGCGATCTTGGTCCCGTCCAGGGCGATGGTCCCCAGCTTCAGGCAGTTCATCTCCCTGGCGATCAGCAGCACCTGCACGAATAGGGCCTCGATCCGGGGCAGGAACCGCCGCCGGAAGCTGGCCAGGGTGTCGTGGTCGGGATGGGTGTTGGCGGCGATGAAGCGGAACGCCACCGAGTCGTGCGTCGCCCGCTCGATCTTGCGGCTCGAGAAGGTTCCCGTGGCGTAGCCGTAGATCAACAGCCCCACCAGCACCGAGGGGTGATGCGCCGCCGAGCCCCGCCCCGCGTACTGGCCAACCAACTCGCTCAGGTCCAGCCGCTCGACAATCTCCACCACGAACCGCGCCAGATGATCCTGCGGCAGCCAATCCGATACCGACGGCGGCAGCAGATAGGGCGTGTCACGATCCGCATCGACAAACCGGGCCATCAGCGCGCAATCCCGTTGAAACCAACGGAATCATCGCACCGCTCGCACGCTGGGGAAAGTCCGACAGGCTGCTAG
>NZ_BMDZ01000169.1 GCF_014636235.1 Tistrella bauzanensis | reverse complement strand
TCAGGCGCCGGCCGCAGGCTCAAGGGCGGATCTCACTGCGATCGCGACACATTCCGAAGACCCATTCTGCAACAGGCTCTCTGTTCCTTCAGAGACGTCTTTGCCTTCTGAAGCTCCAATGAGGAGGAAGCGACCTTCGTCGTAAGATCGATGGTGTTTTTCGCCTGATCGACGATCTTCTGAGTGCTTTCCTTGTATTTATCAATGGCCGATTTTTTCGAGTCGTACAGTATCTCGCTCGTCAGCATCCCGAGTATATTGACGATCGCCCCCTGCTCAGACCGCTGGCCGCCAGACGCCATTCCAAAGATATTGGGGATGCATGAAAACGCCACGCCCTTTATCATGTCATATCGAAGTTTTGCCTTGTCATAGACGAGTTCGACGCTCTTCTTACCGGCATCGATGGCCGCGAATGAATTCAGCGCCCCCAGTGAAACCAGAATCGACCCCAGATGAAAGGCGAGCGCGCTGTTGGCGCCGCTCAGGTTGGCCTGCTTGATCTGAACATCCTTTTCGGCCGCCTCCAGGGCCAGATCCTGTATTGCGGCGGATCGGCGGATCTTGTTTTCCTCGACAACCTTCTCGGCCCGGCCGACCGTCGCGCCGTCGAGCTTCTCCAGCGCGGCCAGCAACCGGTTGCTGGTGGTCTGCAGGTTGCGGATATACAGCTTGGCCGATCTGGCGAGGGTGGTGAAGTCGATGAGCGGGTCTTGCTCCGCCTCCACCTGGTCGCTGCCCCGCCCCAGGGTCAGCGCGGTTTTCGCTGCTTTCTGAAGCACCTTGGGGTCGATCGGCGCTGACAGCAAGGGAACGTTCAGCGGATTGCCGTCGATGTCGCGCCACTGCCTGAGATTGGCGAGGCGCGCCTCGATCGTGTCATAGAGGTCGCGAAGCGCCTGATTATATGGCGGCAGGAAACCGCCATAGCCATTGACCGAAACCTCGCCCAGGGTCGGATTGGCCCATGGCCGGTTCGTCACGGCATCCAGAATCTCGGGCAGCCTCTCGTTGAAGAGCTGCTTCGCGGCGACATAGATGGCCTTTGCCTGTTGCAGGGTCTCCTGGCTTTGCTGCTCATAGGCCGCGTCACCGTCGGCAAGCATGGCCTCCAGATAATGGCGGATCGCCGCCTGCTGATAATAAAACGGATAATCGGTGGCGATCCGATCCGGATCGACGATGACATCACCGGTATCGAAGGCTGAATGATCAGCTGGCATGGAGGCACCGATCAGTGGCGCCACTCTCCAGGGCTGGCCGGCGCCGGGATCGAAGATCTTCTCCAGCCAGCCGATAGCCTTGTCATATTGTCCGTTGTTCACATAGCCGGCGGCCAGGGCCGACGGAATATGGTAGAAAATTTCCCAGCCATAGCCGCCATAGGCCGCATCGAAGTCAAACAAGGGCGACGGGGTGCGGACAGGATCGAGCGACGTGGTGTCCTCAGGATAGACCACCCGTAAGGTACCATCGAAGTCTTTGATGAACGTGCCAAGGTCTTCCGAGATCGATTGGTTCTCGGCGGCGAACAGGCTGGCGCAACCTCCGGGTCTCGGCATCGTCCCCGCAAGATAACTAATACCAAATCTCGTGAGTCCTGACTCATAGGGGATTCCCAAACGGTCAGGAGTTCGATTCAATGATCGCGGACCTGAGGG
>NZ_BMDZ01000168.1 GCF_014636235.1 Tistrella bauzanensis | reverse complement strand
GCGCGGCTACTTCGCGCTGGGCGGCCAGATCGTCGATGCGTCCATCGTGGAAGCCCCGAAGCAGCGCCTGACGCAGACCGAAAAGGAGGAGATCAAGCGCGGCGGACGGCCGGGCTGGAAGCCGGCGAAGGCGGCGCACAAGGACACCGATGCGCGCTGGACCATCAAGCGCGGCCGGGTGAAGAAGAAAGCCGGGCCAGAGTTGAAGGCCTCCGAGCGGCTGGCCTCGGGCCTGCTGATCCCGGCGTTCGGTTATAACGAATCACATCAACGTCGACCGGCGGCACCGGCTGATCCGGCGCTGGGAGGTGACGCATGCGGCAGCCCACGACGGGCCGCCGCTGCCGAAACTGCTGAACCCCAGCGCCTTCGACAGCCGGGTCTGGGCCGACAGCGCCTATCGCAGTGCCGCCAACGAGCGGGCGATCGCAGCGGCGGGACGTCGCTCGATGGTCCACTTCCGCAAGCCGAAGGGCCGGCCGATGTCCGCGCCGTACCGGCGCGCCAACAGCACCCGTTCCAAGGTGCGCTCGGCCGTGGAGCACGTGTTCGCCGAGCAGAAGGCGCGGATGGGGCCGTTCGTCCGACCCGTCGGCCTCGCCAGGGCGCGCGTGAAGATCGGAATGGTCAACCTCGCCTACAACATGCGCCGCCTGATCTGGCTCGACGCCCGATGCGCGGCGGCGTGAGGGCCGAGACGGGCTGAAACGCAGGGGAAGGCCGGCAAGTGGGCCGATCGACGCCGCCCGTGCCCCCTTCAGACTGCCGGAAGGGCGGGAAGAGCGCGTAGATCAAACCGTCCTGGCGGGCATCCGCCGATGTCTGCCGGTCACGCCCCGGTCGATCCCGACGGAAGGCAGAGTGCTGGCCGCAACGTCCTCTCGCTCGATCGCGCAGTCTATCTCAACGCCTATCTGACCAGGAGAAAAGGGATGTCGCCGGCTTCCTCCTTTTTCACGCTCTGTGGCAGAGGCTGGGGTGCCGAGGGGCTGATGGGGGCCACCGCGTGATCTTGAGTCCATGCTTTGGCCCTAGACTACTTTGACACCAATGCGAGAGGCCAGAATCAGCAGCTGGATATACAGGGGATGTTCAAGAATGCTGTGCGTGGGCGTGGAGATTGAGAGATCGCTGGTGGCAATGCGGTCGCCGAACAACATGACGGCGCACGCTCGATCGTCCTGGCGCGAGATCCAGCACAAGCCTTCAATCTTCGGGCATTGGGTGTGAATGGCTTCTGCCCATCTCCGCGTGCCGGGATATTGGTCCTTCTCGGTGTCAATGAGCTCGCTTCGGCGTAGCCCAAGCGCGCGCAGCGCAGTCGAGCTGAGATCGGCCAGCACCAGATTTCGCAACGGGTTCAGCACCGAATAGGCTTGCTGGTCCAGCTTCGCCTGATTGAAGGTCTTTAATCCGGATGCAAAGGGAACGTCATGGAAAACGGTCTCCATTGCAGCGCAGTCGAAGGTCGTGCCGCCATAGAGCGTCGGTATGGGGGCGCCGGTTTCCTTCTGGATTGGACTGAAGCGAGCATTTCCTTTAATGCCCGGGTTGAAGAGCCTGTTGCAGAATGGGCTCCAAACCTGTTGATGTCCGCTTGCCCCCGCGCTGCGGGGCTGATTCCCTCGGGTGATGTGACACATGACGGGGTCGGAGATGGCGAATTTCTAT
>NZ_BMDZ01000167.1 GCF_014636235.1 Tistrella bauzanensis | reverse complement strand
TCGTCGATCAGCCGTGGCTCATCATGTCCATCGGCATGCGATCATGGGCACATGGGTGACCGTCCATGGGACTTGGTATTAGTCCCAGCGCCTCGACCGTATCATGGACGTCCGCAGCCGCGGTCCGCATGTCATAGCCTGCCGCGGGCCGGTCGGAATCGCCCATCCCGCGCGGGTCGAGGGCAATGACCCGCCGTCCGGCGGCGGCAAGCAGCGGCATCACATATCGCCAGACATACCAGCTCTGCGGCCATCCCGGCAGAAGCAGGACCGGTGCGCCGCGGCCGCCCTCAACGAAGTGAAGGCGCACGCCGTTCACGGTGACGGTGCCATGGCGGAAGTTGGCCCAGAACATCGCGGCATCGAATGGCGGCAGCGTATCCTCGGCCGAGGTCGGAATGACGTCGTGTTGCATGATGAACTCCTGGTTCAAGGCTGGGGATGCGAATGGATGCTGCGCGGTTCGGTCGCAAAAGCGATAGGCCCGGGGAAGCGGCCGGTCCGGAGATGTTGCCGGCATCCGCCGCGGCAATGCCCGGGCGAGAACCATGAAGGCCGCGAGCAGACAAATTGCCGACTGGGCGAACACCGCGTGCCAGGAAACCTCATCGGCAACCAGACTGGCGATCGGCCGTGCCAGCATGATGCCCAGCATCTGGCCGCTCATCAGCAGGCCGACGATGCGCCCGCGCATCGCCTCGGGAACCAGATGCGAGGCATAGGGGCGATGATGCCGATCAACAAGGGCTGGGCATAATAGAGGTTCGCGGCGATGAGCCCGCCCACGGCCGCAAGCAGCAGGGCGAGCCGTCTCGACAGGACGGGGCGAGGTTCAGTTTCAGCGGTGGCAATGATCAAAACAGACGCCCCGAATTTGGGGGTGAACTCTTCCAAATTGGTCAAAAAGATCAATCCAGCATCTTCAACGCGCTTTGGGCGAGGGCCGCCATTTCCTCGCGAGAGCGGCTCGTCTTGCCCAGAACCCGCATGCCCTGGACCACCGAGAGCAGCAGGCGCGCCGTCACGATCGGATCGATGTCCGATGAGATCGAACCGTCTTTCTGGCCCTGGCCGATAAAGTCGATGAAGCGCGTCTCGTGTGCGTCGAAAGAGGCTGTGACACGCCTCGCCATTTCTGGATCGGAACTCGCCAGATCGACGGCGCTGCCGACGACGAGGCAGCCGCGCCGGCCGGTCGGGCCGTGGCTCGCCTCCGCATAGACGCTGAGAACCGTCCTGATTTTATCGCGACCGGTCGGTGCCGATGCAAGCGCCTGCGCAAGATGCTCGTTCCGGAGCCTCACATAGCGCTCGAAGGCGGCGATGAAAACCCCACGCTTGTCCTTGAAGGCCTTGTACAGGCTCCCTTCGGCGATCCCCATCGATGCGGTCAGCCGGCTCAGAGAGGTCGCGTGATAGCCGCGCTCGCTGAAAACGCCGATCGCTTTGTCCAGCGCCTCGCCGAGATCGAATTCGCGCGGCCGGCCGGGACCACGGGGCTCATCGGGATGGGGGGTCGGTTTCATCATGGAAGATATATTAGGAAGGAATTGCTTCCAAATCAAGCCCCGGATCGATGGGCGAAGCGAAAAGCTGGAAAGAAGGAAGCGGCGAGGGGGCCATTGGCCCCCTCGGACCCCCCTGCCCTTTTGGGGCGTGGCGGGGCTGTGGAAGCGGGACGCGGAGTGTGGGGGATGCCGGGGCTGT
>NZ_BMDZ01000166.1 GCF_014636235.1 Tistrella bauzanensis | reverse complement strand
CGCGAGACCCCCGCCAAGCTCCCAAGCCGTCAGCAGACGGCGTCAAACCATGGGTAGCGGGCATTCGGCAACAGCCTCTTATATTGTATAATAATCGTTAATATTATCGTGATTGATGCCGAGTACCTCATCGATTAAGGATCTCAGTTGAGATTGCATCACTCGGTTCTCGACGGTCATGTCTACTCGACCCAGTGCCAACAACTCTCGGCCGCCATCAATTCCAAACCGCCGGATTATCCCGCTGGCATGAGCTGGTGTGGCAGGATAAAGCAGCATCAGGCGGTCGCATTTGTAGAGTCGGGCATATGCCATCATCTGGTAGACATCGGCCTGACTCACGCCACTTTTGCGATCCAACGGATCGCCTGCGAGAGATTTCCACTTGGTGTCGATTACCGCAACAACCTTGGAGCCGCGCCTAAAAGTCCGACTCGAAACTCATGATCAACGTGCGAGGCGTCGGGTCAGGAGGATGACGGAGGCAGCGTATAGGAAGGTGGTTGCGGAGGCGACAGGCGCCTCGAAGTCGTTGGCGAGGCGTCTGTTACGATTGATCCATGCAAAGAAGCGCCCGACCATCCAGCGGCGCGGAAGAACCTGGAAGCCGACCTGACCGGCGATCTTCTTGACCACCTCAATAGCGAGGCAGGTAGCGTCCTCGACCCGTCGAGCGTTGCAAGCGCTGTCGGTGAAGGCCAATTCGATGAAGGCAAACGAGCGCCGCGAGGCCTGCAGCAGCAGGACAGCGCCATCACGATCCTGGATGTCCGGCCGGATGGCCGTGGAGAACCAGCCGCCGGCCGTTAGTGTTGACCATGGCGTCGCGCTTGCGGCCCTTGCCTGACCTCCTTGAAGATCAACCCGAAAGGCAACGCCGAATGACGCACCTGTCGGTCCATGAATGGGGCCGAGTGAGAGTCGGAATAGGCGGCTTTTCGGTCTCTCAGGCCGAAATGCTGGTCGCGGCAGCACGTGCTCATCCATTAGGAGGTGACAGCGGTAGCGGAATACTCGCTGATCATCGTCATTTTCTGCAAGCGAAACAGATGGTGGGGGTGATCTCCGGGCCCGGATGTAGTTTGGAAATCCTGCCAAAAATTGATCCCGAGGCACTCGACGACGATGTCCCAACCGTACGGCGCAGACTTGTTGCACTGCTTGATCTGGTATTGGGCCTCAATTTAGGAAGTGGCGCACATGCGCCAATGGCCCACGGTGCGGAAAATCTCCTCGACATTTTCATTCGTCTGTTCGCGCAACAGCTGCTGAAGCAGACTCGCCGAGGTTTGCCGCGCCGCTATTCCCCCTGTCAGGAAGATCTATCGGTTCTTCACGGACGGCTTGATGTGGTGCGGCAGTTCACTGTCCACGCTGTGCGACCGGATCGTTTAGCCTGTCGTTACGATATGCTGTCCAGCGACATCCCCTTGATGCAGATCATGAAGGCCACTGTCATCTTCCTTGCGACGTTGTGCCGCGCAATGAGGACGCGCCGCCTCTTGAATGAACTCCGCTTCGTGCTGGCAGATGTCACCGATGTGCCGGTCATTCATCTGCCTTGGAACAAGGTGCAGATTGACCGCACCAATCGGCACTGGAAGCAGCCTTTCGCCCTTGCTCGCCTACTTATGAGCCTGTTGCAGAATGGGCTCCAACCCTGTCGATGTCCGCTTGCCCCCGCGCTGCGGGGCTGATTCCCTCGGGTGAGGT
>NZ_BMDZ01000165.1 GCF_014636235.1 Tistrella bauzanensis | reverse complement strand
TGAGGATTCGACACCCCGAGCCTAACGGCTCAAGGCGAGCAACGCCGCTCTCCCTTTTTCAACAATGACCGGGACATCCCCCATGAACACCACCGGCGACCATAGGACCGGGCAGGGCGGCGTCGGCTTCACCCTGCAATACGGCGCCCATGACGTCCGCGCACGGGTTGTGCCCATGGGTGCTATCGCGCCGCCGGTGTCGCCCATGGCTATCAGCCGCATCTGCCGGCGGCGACGGGTCTCAGCAACATCTCGATCGACATCCAGGCGACCGACTGCTCGCAGTTCTTCCATGCGACCGAGGGCACCTTTCCGGCACTGGCCGGCCCTGAAACCGCCAGCACCATCCGGGTGCGTGGCACCGGTGTCGATATCGATTGCGACATCGTCAATGCCGATCCGGCGATCCTGGGGGCCGACAAGCCCGGCGCGCTGGTGCGGGTGACCGGCGCCTGTAACCGGGCGCGGGTCCGGTTTCGGGGCAATGCCGCGCAGGGGGTCGAGTTCGGTATGCCCTATCAGCCCAATGGCGAGGCGATCACCATCTCGACCATCGGCCTCAGGCTGGCCGAGGCGGTGAAGCAGGACAACCGGATCAATGTCGAGGCGACCGGCACGCTGGATGAGACGGTAAGCACCCAGCAGGTCATGCGGTCGACGGTTGGCAGCGCGCTGATCCCGTTTGCCGCCGGCACCCTGGTGACCGGGCAGACCAGTGGTGCCACCGGTATGGTGATGATGTCGATCCCGACAAACCGCTTTGTCGCCATCCGCCCGTCCGCCGGCAGCTTCGTGGCCGGTGAGGTGGTGTCGGACGGCACCAGCAGCTTCACCATCGACACGATCGCGGCCGTGGTCGGGAGCAATATCATCTCGGTCTGATGGTGGCGCTTCGGCCGGTTGCGTTCCGGTGAAACGCATGAAGCCCCGGCGTCCGATAAGGGAGCCGGGGCTTCATTGAATCTGTCGGGGCCTTGCGCCAGATCACCGCCTGNAAGGGAGCCGGGGCTTCATTGAATCTGTCGGGGCCTTGCGCCAGATCACCGCCTGGGTGAAATGGTGCCGCCGGTGTGGATTGAACACACGACCTCTCCCTTACCAAGGGAGTGCTCTACCACTGAGCTACGGCGGCGCCTCTGGCGAAGCGGGCGGAAACTGCCATGAAAACCCGGCATCTGCAACCGGTTTTTCCAGCCCCGGCCGCCGGCCGGGTGGTGCATCGCGCAAGGGCTGCCACCCTGGGTGGGATGGTGCCGCCGGTGTGGATTGAACACACGACCTCTCCCTTACCAAGGGAGTGCTCTACCACTGAGCTACGGCGGCGACGCTCGCGAATGTTGGCGGGGTGTGCCATGTTTCCCGCCGCCATGCAACCCCGTTCTTCATCGCATGGCGCTCGTGATGATCAGGCGAAACACCGATGACAGATCAGGATGCTTCCCAACCCGTTGACGGCAGGGCGCAATCGCGCCGCCGCCAGCAGCCGGCCGAAACCGAGGCCGCCCGCCTGGCCGCGGCTGAACGCAAGGCACGGCAGGCGGCGCAGTTACGCGCCAATCTTCAGCGCCGCAAGCATCAGGCCCGCGACCGGGTGGCCGATGATCATGAGACCGGGCCTGAGGACTGACCGCGCCGGCGCGGGTCGGGGTTGCCGACAGGGCAACGAGTCCAGGTTAACGCGCTTGCAGAGCCGCCATGAGGTATTGTGTGTCCCACGTAGCAAGTTTGCGCCTGGCC
>NZ_BMDZ01000164.1 GCF_014636235.1 Tistrella bauzanensis | reverse complement strand
TCATCGCCTCCATCCGACGCACCGCACGGTTCATCGCAAGGGCTTGAAATCAATGGGTATTAGTTTTGAGTCCGACTCTCAGAACGGCAGGCTGAAGTTTATGCTTCCACCTCTATAGTCGTTGGCATCCGTCCACGACACGGCCAGCAAAAGGCCCTTGAGAATGTCATTGGACAGTCCAATATCTGGCTTGATGGCAACGCCATATTCTCGATAATTCTTAATGACCGTGTCGTCGTCAGATATATGTGTGATGTTGACATAGGCTGATATCGTGCTGGGATATTTAAGGATCTCGGTGTCAGCCTCGATTTTGAGGCCGTTTTGAAGAATCGTGTGATTCAGATTATAATCATAGCGGGCTGAGCTGTTTATCCAGGATCGATCTTTAGCAAAATACCGCCCGATCGTATTCCCCATGATCAGCCGGGTATATGGGTCGATGGCATAGCCAAGGCTGCTGGACAGCGCTGTGCCGAATGTGAGAACCCCCGTGTCAAAATCGTCAGAATGGACCACACCTGCCCGTATGGATGGCGTGACCGTCCACGCTATGGGCGATGACTCGGCGTCGAAGCGGACGATATCCGCTGGCAGGCCAAAGCCGAGACTCATTGCCTGCGACGATTTGCCGTCGGTTTTTGTATAACTGACCGGCAGAGAAACCTGGATGCGGCTGAACGTGTTATCCGGTTCACCAAATGAAAATGAATGAGATAAAGGAAGAACGTAAACTTCGGTATCCTCACCCTGACCACTATAGGCGCCGTATTGAATCGCCAGGGTGGAACGGCTGGTTGAATCAAATGCGTTCATGGCGAAGGTGTCGTGGTCAGATCCAGCGGCAATCTGTATGGCGCTGGTGGGGCTGCCTGCGACGGGATCCCTGATGTCCTCTGCTGCCCGCTGGTCGCCATTGATTGCCGACTGGTGGGCCAACTCGATCAGCTCTGCGAGAAGGTCGTTATCAGCAACTTGAATCTGGCCATTACGGATGGTGTAAAATAGTCGCTCTTGTGCGGCCAGACTGTTCGGGCCGCCATCGAGGAAAGCGCCATTTACACCAGAACCCTCGATCTCGACCGTTTGTCCAGAACCGATCGAATAGCCGACATAGGCGGATGTGCCCCCCAGGCCCTTGGTTGCGCCGCTCGCATCGCCACTTTCCCATTGAATGCTGTCATACGAAAAATAGACATCAAAATTGCCGGCCCCGGTATCGCTCCGATCGACAAGCGTCAACTGAAACCTGTTGAGCTTGTCGCTCTGCGCCGCGTAATACCCAACACCATTCCAGTCGGCGACGAAGGCTCTTCGTCCTTCCAGCGATCCGATTGCGTAGCGCACCGGATCGCTGGCGATACCCCTGGTATCCACATCGGCAAAGAAGGGAGCAATGATCGGAACCGCTATCGAGCTGAGTGATTCGGGTGTGTACTGCCCTAACGCACTCCCAAAGGTTACATTCCCATTGTTGTTGAGCCACAATGTGTCGGATCGGATATTGTCAATGACCATTGTGAAGCCCGGTGTCACCGACAGAGAATCATCATCATTCGCCGAAAAGATTGAATAGCTTGAGTTCGAGAGATTGATGAACGCGCTCTGCGCTTGCGCAGTATCACCCCACCACATCGTCAGGCCGAGTGCACAGGCCGTTCTGACAGCAAGATTGATGCTCATCTTTTTATGCCCCCACAGAGGCTGTTGCCGAATGCCCGCTACCCATGGTTTGACGCCGTCTGCTGACGGCTTGGGAGCTTGGCGGGGGTCTCGCGCG
>NZ_BMDZ01000163.1 GCF_014636235.1 Tistrella bauzanensis | reverse complement strand
AACGCGTGATCAGTAGAAACAAGGGTGTTTTTGCTAATTATATACAAATGTTGCATCTGCAAGACCCATTAGACATGGCCCAGAACAATAAGGCAGCAAACCCCATTGCAAACACAAGAGATGAGGCGACAGTCGAATAAATGGTGAGGATTTTGTAAGTTTCTTCAGATTCCAGCTTGACCCCCTCTATTCTCTGTCTTTCTAATTTTGATTCCTCTTGATACTTCCTTCTGTTGTAGGTCCCGTTCCGAATTGTCTCCATGCATTGGTCATCACATTTGTGGTATAGCTCGAAACATCCTTTCCCATCTTCCACCGCATTAGAACCCAACGCCCTCTTTACTTTATTATATAGATTGTTTACATTTGCGTCATGCTCATCGAGTGTTTTCTGGTTTTCAAGCAGAACTAGCAATTCTGCATTATATGCCCATATATCCTGGATTTGATCATCAATCTTATTATTAATCATGTTAAGTCTAGTTTCTACCTCACTGAATTCATGATCAATGATTTCATACTGCTTGTTCATTTTGTCGACTATATTATTCACTTTGGATGTTATTTTATCAATTGCCTTTTGGGTTGAGTCTCTATCTGCTGCGATGCCAACCCCTTGGTCATTTGAATGCTGGAACCCATACCAACCAGCAACTAGTCCTGACCAACCTCCCTCTATAAACCCTGCTATGGCCCCGAATAGTCCTCTACTAGATTTAGAAGGCACATTCCTCAGACCAACTGCAAGTTTGAGACTCTTTATGCCAATATATTTTGAGCAGTTTCCAAATGCATACTTACTTACATTTTGGAATGGCAGTGTTGTGTTTAAGCCACCTTTTTCTGTCTGACACTGCACTGTGCAGCTACCTCTTTTCAAATCAGTCTTTAGAATTCTTCCGTGGCTCTCTCCTGAAAGAATGTGTCCATACCATGGAGCTATTAGATTCCCATCAGATTTTATTCGCAGTGTTTGACCAGGTTTCAATACAGACCAGTAATAATTGATTCTTCCCATCAGACCGTTGACAAGAGGCCTTGGTCCTATTAATGGTTTGAAAATCCTATTTATTTCTTCTGTTGCCACACTTGTTGTTGTGTCGGTTCTTGTGTACAGCCCTCTCTGCGTATCATCGGTGGGTGGGTGATTTATACCCCACATGAAAAGAATGTTCTTCCCTTGATTATTTGTGTATTGGGCGTCTTGGGTAGGGTACTCGCCGTTCTTTCGAGTCAACCATCTCATGCTTTTGTAGAATGAACCTGAGCATGCTGTGCTTGTTCCATCGTAAGAAACATTCCAGATTGTGTCTGGGAAGATCTGGATTCTTTGATAAGACCTAGCAGAACTAAAAAGTGACCTTAGCTCTTCTAGATCTTCTACGTTCCCGGGGTAACANTAGCAGAACTAAAAAGTGACCTTAGCTCTTCTAGATCTTCTACGTTCCCGGGGTAACACAATCCGTGAACGGCTGATGGTCTCTCGACGATATAGGACCATTCTCTTCCTTCCAGCGATAGATCACAAGAAGGATTGCCATAGATTAGCCCTTCGATGGTGCAGGTGTCCAAAATAAGAGGTTGTCCCAAGCTTGTTGCACACAGCATCCCATTATGCTCTGTGTGGAGCAGTTCTTTGGCATGTGTCACAGGGACATTGTTTTCTGTTAGTGTGTCCACAGTTTCTGTGGAGTTTGTTGATTGATAGCCGATGCAGATTTTATCTGCATTGCTTACTGTTGCTACCAGTAGTATAGTTATTAGTGATACTGTCTCCATCTTGAGTGGTTGTGAAATTCCCCTGCTTTTGCTGATCACGCGT
>NZ_BMDZ01000162.1 GCF_014636235.1 Tistrella bauzanensis | reverse complement strand
GCAGGAGGACGGGCCGCCTCACGCCGTCCCAGGCGACGGTGACGCTCTAAACCAGCCCGCCGCGCTCATTGCGCGACAGCCTCATAGGAGCCGCGCATCACCTGGTAGATGCGGCGCTCGAGCGTGCCTTTCGCCCGATGCTCCCTGATAATCGCCGCCAACTTTTCCTGCCCCGCTACCGGAAAGATTACATCGCAGACCCTGCCGCTTGGCGCCTCGATCGCCGCGCCAGCGATATCGACCAGCAACCGTTCCTTGCCATAGACCTTCTCGATGTCGCGTGCGATGCCGGCAACCACCTTGCGCTTCGAGCGCACCCCGATCTTGTGAACGGTTTCCACCAGAAGATCGATCATCCCGTCGATGATCTGTGCTTCCCGCACCATCAGGAAGACGGCATAGAGGCCAAGTTGCCGCTTGGGGGCGTGGCGGCGCATCTCCGACGCCTTTTCGGTGCCGACTCGCCGGACGATCTGATCAATCCAAGGCTTGCCGGCACCCGTCAGCAAATCCCTTGGCAGTGTCAGCTTTTGAATGAAAGCAAGCCGGTCAGCCAGGGCAAGCATGTTGTCCAACGTTGCCGCACCTACGTCATTTTTAATTGTATGGAATCCTGTCGGACTATCCGGATCGACCAGCGATGCCTCTATCCGCGCGACCGTTTCCGGCAGAAGCCGATCCGCAACGCCAGCAAGAAAGCATTCCAGGAAGCGTTGCCGCTCGGAGCGTACAAGCCGCTCCATCTCCTTACCGGACGGACCGAAAATCTTGTGGTCGCGACACCAGAGAAAGACAGCCTCCAGCATCGCCGCGACGGATTGCCCGCCCGGGCAGAGCTCCGTCGCCATCCAACCCGCAAGTGCGACCCGGTCAGCCCGCTTCATGCGGCGAAAGCCCAGATGGCGCAGAATCTCCGCGCAATGGCGCCGTCCCGACCGCCCCGAAAAATCGTAACCGTCGAGACCGGTCTCGCGGACACCAAGCTGCTCGGCCAGATACGAAATCGCTTCGTCCGGAACCTCGGTCGCGTCGGTGGCAAAGTATCCGAAAGCTGCGAAGAACTTCAACTGCACCGCCAGTCCGAGCCTCGACCCGGCCGGCTTGGCGTTCACAAAGTCATTGTCGGCAAAAGAGAGGCTCCATTCCCCAGCCAAAGCCTCAGGCGAAACACGCAAACCCATACGTTCACTCCCTGTTTCAGGAGTGAATTCTCAGGTCGCCGAGCCTTCGCCGTCAATCCGTTCCGGCAACGTTCCACAACTTGGCCAAAATCGCAGCTTCGGGCCGATTAGGCCCACTTGGCGGGCCGGCGCCGGGGAAATCGTGCTTTCCGAGAAGACGACCGGGATTGCATGCTGGCGCACCGCATCAATGACCTTGCGAACCTGCTGCGGCGTGCCCTGCTGGTCGGCATTGATCGGCCAGAGATAAAGTTCCGTCAGGCCGAAATCGCGCGCCAGATACGAGAAGGCACCCTCGCTGGTGACCAGCCAGCGCCGGGCGTCCGGCACGGCGGCAAGTGTTGTCCTGATCGGATCGATGGTGGCCGTGATCGTCTGCTTATAGGCCTCGGCGTTGGCCGTGTAGGTCTCGGCATTCCGCGGGTCGTGTTTCACGAAGGCGTCGCGGATGTTGTCGACATAGATCAACGCCGCGCTGGGCGACATCCAGGCATGCGGGTTGGACTTGCCGGCATAGGGGCCATCGGAAATGCTGATGGGATCGATGCCGGTCGATACCACCACGCGGGGATGTCCCGCCCGATGTTGAAAAGGGCTCGGCGGACGTCGCTGGTTGATGAGGCTATGCAGCCTCGCAGACGGGGTC
>NZ_BMDZ01000161.1 GCF_014636235.1 Tistrella bauzanensis | reverse complement strand
GCGCGAGACCCCCGCCAAGCTCCCAAGCCGTCAGCAGACGGCGTCAAACCATGGGTAGCGGGCATTCGGCAACAGCCTCATATCCCGCATCAATTGGAAGTTCTCCGGTCGATTTTAGCTTCTCTAATGTTGATGATTTCTGGTGTAGAAGCATGATAGTTGCTGCATTCTCAAGAATAGCTTTCCCAACACCAGATGCTGTCTGGTAGAAATCGTTGAGCGATTGGGTGATGACGACCGCGGACGCGTTGTATTTTCTGAATCTTCGGAAGGCGGAATTGAGGAAGGTGGCGACGGACGGTGAGTCCATCAGCTGCCATGCCTCATCGATAATGAGGAGCTTGGACACCGATCGATCACCGAGATACGCCTCCTGTTGGATACGATAAATCAGTACCAGGAGGACAACCTTGCGAAGGTGATCAGAACCGGCCAGTTCTTCGAGCTCCAATGTGATGAATCCGTTTTCAAAGTCCACCGGTCGACCACTGCCGTCGAAATACCGTCCGTAATCCCCTTTCGAGGTAAACGGGTATAGCTGTATTCCGATGTCTTTGATTCGAACATCATCAGAGGCCTGCAGAACATCTGCCACATCATCGATACGAGCACGATGTCCTTTGTCCTCCCAAACGTGAGAGAGAAATTCTCCCAGAGAGGCGCGCTGATGGTCTGTCAGCGGCATTGTCGGTGCCGCCATAGCCTCCACGAGACCCATTAGGATATCCCGCTCCTCAGACCAGTCCGAGATCAATGGGAACGGGTTGAGGTCGAGGCTGGCCGTGGGCCCGAAGACCAGGTTCGTGCCACCGAGGCTCTCCGCCAGCTTTTCGTAACTCCTCCCGATGTCGATCACCCGGACTATCGCGCCAGAAGCACGGGCGCCGGCTATCATTTCATTCGTCATGAACGATTTGCCGCCGCCGCTTTCTGCAGCCACCACGACGTTGTAGTTGGTGTTGCTGTCGAATGGCGAGACGGGCATCAGTTGCCCCGTTCGGCTCGCGAATGTCATCAGCGGCGTTGAAGTCCCTCGCCATTCGGCGAAGAGCGGGAGCAGCCTGACCGCATGCTGCGTTGCCATCGTGCGATACCGGTGGAGTTGCTGTACGAGCCCGAGTTCGGCTCCAAACGGCAGTGCCCCGAATGCGATCGGCAACACGATGTACTTATCAGGCATGGCGATGACACGGTTACCTTGCCACAGCTGCACAGCCTGGCTCACAGCCTCGATCCGTGCGTCGCGGTCTTTTGCGATCAGAACCAAGCTCAGTGCTAGTTGCAGGGGACGGCCGCCATCGTCCAATGCACGGGTTAGTTCGTCGAAACCTTCTTTCTGGGCAAAGAGCCCCGGCACCCATTTTGTAAGAGGGCCGTAAACCTGGTTGGTCAGGAGTGTATTCTTCCGTCCAATGACCTGCCGTGCGGCGTGTGAGGATGGAAGATAAATATTGGCGGTAAGCACAAAGGGACCACGGATTGCTGAAGTGCCAGTGGTCAGGTTGCCTATAAGATTTATCATTCCACCGAAGGCAATCAGCTTCGGAAATTGTTTAACAGAAACAGTGGCGATTTGATGGTCACCAATTTCTAAATGGTCAGAGTGCACCACGACTGGTGCATCGTGATCGAATATTTGTTCTGAAATGGGGCGGGTTTCATCCCAATCGAACGTGGAGGACTGGCGCCAGTGGGCGTGCTCACCCTGGTGCAGTATGCCGTTCATGAGATGGAGGTACCGCGACGGTGTCAGCACCGTCGGCTGCATCTGAAGGCCTTCAAGAGCCTGTTGCAGAATGGGTCTTCGGAATGTGTCGCGATCGCAGTGAGATCCGCCCTTGAGCCTGCGGCCGGCGCCTGA
>NZ_BMDZ01000160.1 GCF_014636235.1 Tistrella bauzanensis | reverse complement strand
CCGTAACCCCGCACAAGCACCCTCAAACGACGCTGGCAGACGGGGAAAGGGGCCAGATAGATGGATTTTTCCGCAGCCTGCTATATCCTGCTCGGCGCGCTGGCACACAAGGCGGGGATCACGACCGACGTCTTCCGCTCAATGCGTATTCTGCTGGGCCGCCTGCCGGGCGGGCTGGCGGTGGCCTGCATCTTCGGCTGCGGCGGCTTTGCCGCCCTGTCGGGATCGAGCCTCGCCTGTGCGGCCGCCATGGGCCGGATCGCAGTGCCCGAGATGATCGACAACGGCTATGACCGGCGCCTTGCGACCGGCACCGTGGCGATGGGCGGCACGGTCGGGTCGATGATCCCGCCATCGATCCCCTTCCTGCTGTTCGCGATCCTGGCCGAACAATCGGTGGGCAAATTGCTGCTGGCCGGCATCCTGCCGGGCCTGCTGACCCTGCTCGGCTATGTGATCACGGTCCAGATCTGGGTGCGACTGCGCCCGGATGCAGCACCGGGGCGGCCGGCACGGGCGTCGATGCGCGCGATGTGGAGCGCCATCTTCGGCCTCTGGCCGGCGACCCTGCTGTTCGCGATCATCGCGGTCGGCATCTTCACCGGCCTGTTCACCACCATCCAGTCGGCCGCGGTCAGCGTGCTGGCCGCGGCAGCGATCGGTTTCGGCCGAAAAATGCTGCGGTGGCGCGACGTCTATGAGGCGCTTGAGGAAGCGGTCTCGCAGTCGTCCCAACTGTTCGTCATGGCCTTTGGCGCCAAGGTGCTCATCACGCTGGTTGCCGCGTCGAACCTGACCGGCGATCTGGTCGAGTGGACAGGGCATGCCGGGCTCGAACCCTGGCAGATCATGGCGGCGATCGTGGTCCTGTTCCTGATCCTGGGGATGTTCCTGGATCCGTCGGGAATCCTGCTGCTGTTGGTGCCGATCACGCTTCCGATCGTCTCCGACCTTGGTTATGACCTGATCTGGTATGCGGTGATCGTGGTGAAGCTGCTCGAAATCGGCCTGGTGACGCCGCCTCTGGGGTTGAACGCCTTCATGGTCAATGCCTCGGTTCCGCACAACTATGCGGTGAGCCTGCAGCAGGTCTTCGCCGGCATCGCCCCCTTCCTGGTGCTGGAAGTGGTGGTGACAGGGCTGCTGCTCGCCTTCCCGATCATCTCGCTGTTCATCCCGAACATGATGTAACCGGAAGCGGGCGGCCCGGTGATCAGGCGGCCTGCCATTCCGCCGTGCGCAGGAAGAAGCTGGTGAGGTTGTATTTCGTGCCGCTGACCGGCGGCGCGCCGCGATGAAGATGGGTCCAGAATGGCGGGAACAGCACCATCAGTCCCTTGGTCGGCTTGACCGCGACGCCCTGATAGGGAAATTCGGTCAGGCCGCCCTCGTCGACCGTGGCGAGATAACACAAGGCCGAAACGAAGCGGTCATGAGTGTCGCGCGGGCCGGCGTCGATATGCCAGCCGAAGCCCTGCCCCGGCCTGATCCGCTCGATCACCGGCGTGCTGATGGTAAAATTCGGCGCCTGAACCATCCGCTGCATCGACTGGTATTTGCCGGCATAGGCGACCAAGGCCTGACGCAGCACCTGATCGACCTCACCTGCCAGGTCCTGCCAATGGGCCCCACGCAACGAGGCCATTTCGCCGCTGCGATTGGCGCTCAGACCAGCCGCCGTGCGGCTGGGATACCGATCCTTGTCGGCCTCGAACCGCGCCACCAGCCGATCGCACAGATCGTCGGACAGCAGCTTCGGATAGGCTTCGACAAAAGCCGGCAATGAAGATGATCGGGATGCATTTCCAGATGTCATATCGCGATCCTGTCGAAAATTGGTAATTGCTCACCCTACCCATCGGGCAGGGAAGGCGGTGGCTTGGGTTGGGTAACCGGATTGGCCTACCAGATGTAGATT
>NZ_BMDZ01000159.1 GCF_014636235.1 Tistrella bauzanensis | reverse complement strand
AGGATTCGACACCCCGAGCCTAACGGCTCAAGGCGAGCAACGCCGCTCTCCCTTTTTCAACAATGACCGGGACATCCCCTCGCTGGTCGTGCCCTATGTGATGAGCCTGGTGAAGGGCGCCCCCCACGCCGATAACGGCCGCAAGATCCTGGACTTCGTGCTGTCCGACAAGGGCCAGTCGGTCTGGGCCAATGCCTATCTGCGCCCGGCGCGCGATGTTGCCCTGCCAGACGAGGTCGCGGCCCGCTTCCTGCCCGCCGCCGATTATGCCCGCGCCACACCGATCGATTATGCCGCCATGGCCGCCAACCAGAAGGCCTTCGCCGACAAGTATCTCGCCGAAGTCAGATGAGCCAAAAAAATCACGTGACCGTATGGTGCATCCGCGCCATGCGGTCACGTTCGCTGCAGCCTGGATCCGCCCCCATGATCGTTTCCACCCCATGACCGCCACCACAAAAGGCTGGCGCCAGCCCCGCCTGCTGCTGCTGCTGCTGATGCTGCCAGCCGGCATCGTGCTCACGGCATTTCTGCTGGTGCCACTGGTGCGCCTCGCCATCGCCGGGGCCCAGGGCCCCGACGGTGCCGCCGCCTATCTGTCGATCCTCACCAACCCGCGCCATCTGTCGGTGACCATCGCCACCCTGGCCCTGGCCATCACCGTCACCGCCACGGCGCTGGCCATCTCGACCGTGGCCGGGCTGTTTCTGGCCCGGCACAGCTTCACGGGGCGGTCGGTGCTGATCGCCATGCTCACCTTCCCGCTCGCCTTTCCCGGCGTGGTGGTGGGGTTTCTGGTGATCATGCTGGGCGGGCGCCAGGGGCTGGTCGCCACGATCAGCAAGGCGCTGACCGGCGACAAGCTGGTCTTCGCCTATTCGGCGGCCGGGCTGTTCATCGGCTATCTGTATTTCTCGATCCCGCGGGTGATCCTGACCGTGATGGCCGCGGCCGAAACCCTGGATCCGGCGCTGGCCGAAGCCGCGCGATCGCTGGGGGCCAGGCCGTTGCGGGTGCTGCGCGATGTGGTGCTGCCCGCCCTCACCCCCGGTCTGATCGCCAGCGGCGCGATCTGTTTCGCCACCGCCATGGGCGCCTTCGGCACCGCCTTTGCACTCGCAACCGATATCGATGTGCTGGCCATGACCATCTACACCGAATTCACTCTTCAGGCGAACATCGCCGGCGCCGCGGCGCTGTCGCTGGTGCTGGGCCTGATCACCTGGGTCAGCCTGTTCGCCGCCCGCAGCCTGGGTGGCCGCGCCAGCGCCGCCGGAGGAGGCTGAGCCCATGTCCATTGCTCACAACCCGCCCCCGCCGCCCGGCCACGCCCCATCCCGGCGCCGCACGCCACGCGGCCCCGGCTTCTGGGCCGGTCTCGGTTTCACGCTTCTGGTCTGCGCCTTCATGGTGGTGCCGGTGGTGATGTCGGCGCTGGCCGGGGTGACGGTCAATTTCTTCCGCGGCCTGTCGAGCGGCCTCACCCTCGACTGGGTGGCCGAGGTCTGGCGGCTGTATGCCGACACCATCTGGCGGTCGATCTGGCTGGCGCTGGCCAGTCTTGGCATCACCGCGGTTATCGGCGTGCCGGCGGCTTATACCAAGTCCCATGGACGGTCACCCATGTGCCCATGATCGCATGCCGATGGACATGATGAGCCACGGCTGATCGACGAGACAGTTCCATGCGAAGCAGCAGTGATCGAGGATGTCGGCGTAGGATTTGAAGATCCTGTTCGAGAGCCAGTTATCGCGCATGAACTGCCAGACATTCTCAACCGGATTGAGAGCCTGTTGCAGAATGGGCTCCAACCCTGTCGATGTCCGCTTGCCCCCGCGCTGCGGGGCTGATACCAAGTCCCATGGACGGTCACCCATGTGCCCATGATCGCATGCCGATGGACATGATGAGCCACGGCTGATCGAC
>NZ_BMDZ01000158.1 GCF_014636235.1 Tistrella bauzanensis | reverse complement strand
GAGGATTCGACACCCCGAGCCTAACGGCTCAAGGCGAGCAACGCCGCTCTCCCTTTTTCAACAATGACCGGGACATCCCCCCGGTCGAGCCGACCGGCTGGGAGCCGCCCTATCATGCGGCCTGGGAAAAGGCGGCCTGGGCGCTGTTTCCCTTTGCCGCCCGCGCGGGCATGTTCGGGCTGGACGAGTTCCGCAGGCATCTGGAAAAGATGCATCCGCTTCATTACCTGACCGCCTTCTATTATGAGCATTGGGTCGAGGCGGTCGAGCGGATCGGCACCGAGAAGGCCTATTGGTCGCGCGGGGAGCTCGACAAGCGGACGGCCTATTATCTGCACTATCCGGATGTGCGCCTGCCGCCCAATGACGATCCTGCCCTCGTCGATTTCGCCGAATGGGCGGTCAAAAACGGCTTTCCCGCGGCGCGTGACGTCGGCCACGAGCCGAAATTCGCAATCGGCGACAGGGTGGTGATCGACGCTTCCGTGCCCCGCCATCACCATCGCCGGCCCCGCTATACGATGGGCCGTACCGGCGAGATCGTGATGTATCACGGCGCCCATGTCTTTCCCGATACCACCGGCAATGGCAAGGGCGAGACGGCTGAGCATCTCTATACGGTGCGCTTCTCCCAGGCCGAGCTTTTCGGATCGGAGTATGCCGATCCGAATGCCTGCCAGCACACCGATATGTGGGAACCCTATATCACGCGCGCACAGTCCTGAGGGGTAGGCAGATGACCCGTGTCAATCTCGTTCACACGCCGCGCACCGAAGAAGAAATCGCCGCGCGCGTGAAAGCCATCGAATCGATTCTGATCGAGAAAGGATTGATGTCGGAAGCCGGTGTCGATCGGTTTGCCGAAATCTACGAACACGAAGTCGGGCCGAAGCTTGGCGCGCAAGTGGTGGCCAAGGCCTGGATCGATCCCGACTTCAAGGCACGTCTGCTGAAGGACGCCACGGAAGCCTGCGCGGAACTCGGGATCGGCGGATTGCAGGGCGAGCATATGATCGCCGTCGAGAACACGCCGGCTGTCCACAACGTCGTCGTGTGCTCGCTGTGCTCCTGCTATCCGTGGCCGGTGCTGGGCCTGCCGCCGAACTGGTTCAAGTCGATGCCCTATCGGGCGCGGATCATCCGGGAACCGCGGCTCTGTCTGAAGGAGGATTTCCAGCTCGACATCCCGGCCGAGATCGAGATCCGGGTTTGGGATTCGAATTCCGAGATCCGCTACTGGGTGGTCCCGCAGCGCCCCGAAGGAAGCGAAGGGATGAGCGTAGACGCGCTTGCAGGCCTGATCACGCGGGATTCGATGATCGGCACCGGCCTGGCGCGGACCGCGTGACGCCGGCGTGAACAAGGACGGGCGTGAATAATGACAGGCTTGAATAAGGAACCGGATATGCAGCCTGTATCGATGACCTGTGGTACCGACCTCGCCACCATCCTGCGGCAGGGCAAAGGGCAGGCGGCTTTCGACAAGCCATGGGAATTGCGTATTTTTGCCGTTGCCGTCGCCGCCTGCAACGCGGGGGAATTCTGCTGGGACGAATTCCAGGAGGCGCTCACCGACGCCATCCGCCACTGGGAGGCGGCCCACCCCGACTTTTCCTCTGAGGACTGGAACTATTACGAGCATGTCGTGACGGCGCTGGAAGTCGTTCTTGCGCGTCATGACAGACTGTCGACCGACGGTCTCGACGATCGTGCGAGGACCATTCTCGACACGCCACCGCACAAGCATCACGTTGCCCGGTATGACCCGATCACGGTCGATGCCGCGGTGATCTGATGTGGTGAGGCAGGCCTTGCAACGGCATCCGGTCGGAGACGACCGCCACGAGAGCGGATCCCGATCAGGTCGCCCCGATCTGATCGGGCTAGTATTACAGTTGCGTATTTCCTAAAGTTCTGAATCAATGGGTGACCATGATTCGGAGGGTCATGGAATGTCTGGTTCGCTTGAGG
>NZ_BMDZ01000157.1 GCF_014636235.1 Tistrella bauzanensis | reverse complement strand
GACCCCGTCTGCGAGGCTGCATAGCCTCATCAACCAGCGACGTCCGCCGAGCCCTTTTCAACATCGGGCGGGACATCCCCCCGACCGGTCTGCCACCGGGCAGGGTGGTGCTGCGGCTTAACGGACATGACGAGGGGGCCACAGATATAAGGACGGCCCCCTCGGGCCCCTGCCTTTCCCGTCGCTCAGATCCCGAAACCGCCTGTCATATTGATGGTCTCGCCGTTGATATAGCCCGCAGACGAACCGGCGAGGAAGCAGATGGTTTCCGCCACTTCTTCGAGGGTTGCGATGCGACGGATCGGATGCATGTCCAGAATCGCCTCGCGGTCCGGAAGCTCGCCGGCGACGTCCGAGGCCATGTCCGTGGGCATGATGCCGGGCTGTACGACATTCACGGTGATGTTCCGGGGGCCAAGGTCGCGCGCGATGCCCTTGGCGTATCCGGCAAGCGCCCACTTCGTTGCGGCATAATCGGCGACGCCCGGGAAGGGGACGAAAGAGCCGAGCCCCGAGCCGATGAAGATGATCCGGCCACCATTGCTCAGCCTGGGCGCTGCCGCACGGGTGTTGGCGATGGTGCCCATGACATTGACCTGCCACTTGCGATTATATGCCTCTCCATCGAGCGCGGGATCGTCGACGAGATGGCCCTGGACTGCGATGCCGGCATTGTTCACGAGGATGTCGAGCTGGCCGAATTCGGCGATCACCGCGTCGATCAAGGGCCGGGCGGTGGACAAATCGGCCTGATCGCTCTTGATCGCGATCGCGCGCGCCCCCTTTGCCCTCAGCTTCGCCACGACCGCCTCGGCCTTGTCGGCCGAGGCGGCATAGCTGATCGCAACATCCGCGCCGCGCTCCGCGAAGGCCTCCGCCGTCGCGGCACCAAGCCCACGCGAGCCGCCCGTGATCAGGACGACTTTTCCCTTCAACAGGGTCTGCATGGAAAATCCTTTCTGTGCAGGACCAGGGTCCGGCCTGATCCAAGATGGGCGACATTGCCCATTTATCATAATCATCATTATGGTAACGATTGGTATGAAATCTGGACACGGGCTGTCAAGTGGTTTAGTAATGATCGTTATGAAAATAGCCGGGTTGATCTTATGGGACGCCATCGTGAATTTTGCGTGGACAAGGCCCTTGATGCCGCACTGTGTGCCTTCTGGCGCAAGGGCTATGAGGGCACGTCCTATGCCGATCTGACCGAGGCGACCGGCGTTGAGCGGCCTGCCCTCTATTCGGCGTTCGGTAACAAGGAATCGCTCTTCCGCCAGGCTCTGGCGCGCTATCACGAGCGCTATCTGGGCTACCTCCCGGAAGCGCTTGAGATGCCCGGCGCACGTCAGGTGGCTGCACATTTCCTGCGCGGCGCGGTTGAACTCAACACGCGCTATCCCGACCGCACAGGCTGCCTGGGCGTCAACGGCGTCCTGGCCGGATCGGACACCGCCGAACCCATCCGCCAGGCCCTGATCGCCTATCGGGCCAACGGCGAAGCACTGCTTCGCGCGCGCTTCGAGAGAGCGAAGGCCGAAGGCGATCTGCCGGAAACCGCCGACTGCGCCATCCTGGCCGCTTATGTCATGGCGGTGACCCACGGCATCGCCGTGCAGGCAAAAGCCGGTTTCCCTCGCGACGTTCTCCAGGCGGTGGCCGAACAGGCCCTGGCTGGCTGGCCAAAGAGTGCCCGCTGAGATCGGAACGCCGCAACCTGCCGTCGGGCCTCTGCGAGCGCTGCCTCGTCTCGGGATCCGAGTATGCGAAAGCGCCCCGTCCGGGGACGAGGCGCAATAGCGTCATCTGCGCATGAAGCCGAGGATCTGGTCTGCAACGGCGCGCGGCGCCTCCTCGGGGATATAATGTCCGCATCCTGCAAAGACGCCGCCGCGGACATCCGTCGCCACAAGGCGCATCGTGTCGATCAGCGCCCCTCCCACACCGGCATCCGCCCCGAAGGCGAGCACCGGGATGACAAGCTTTCGAGCGGCCCGCGCTCTGCCTTGCGCGAGGTCTTCAGGGCTCAGGTTCTGCCGGTAATAAGCAAGAGCGGCGCGCGTTGCGCCAGGGCCGGAATTGATCCGCACATATTCATCGAGGTCGGCCGGGGTGATCGTCCAGGGCCGGACCGCCTTGGCCTGGAACAGCCAGGTCAGGAATGCGCGCTCGCGCCCCTGCAACAGGATTTCGGGCAGATCGTCGAGCCGGTTGAAGGCGAAGTGCCAGGTTCTGGCGTTCGCCTCCGGCGAGGGAATGCCGGGCGGCGCCGGCGGGGTGATGCCGGGCAGTGCCGCATCGAAGACCGCAAGGCGCTTCACGTCCTCCGGCCATTCGGCAGCATAGGCATAGCCGATCCACGTCCCGATATCGTGGCCCATGACATCGATGGCGCCATCGGCCGTTATACCAAATCTCGTGAGTCCTGACTCATAGGGGATTCCCAAACGGTCAGGAGTTCGATTCAATGATCGCGGACCTGAGGGA
>NZ_BMDZ01000156.1 GCF_014636235.1 Tistrella bauzanensis | reverse complement strand
CCGCGCGAGACCCCCGCCAAGCTCCCAAGCCGTCAGCAGACGGCGTCAAACCATGGGTAGCGGGCATTCGGCAACAGCCTCTACTACGGTCAGCATTTCCGCGGAAATTCGCTACCCACCAGGCAGAATCTTGAAGAAGAACCCAAGATTGACTGCGCCACAAAATTGGCAGCGGCAACCAGGCCGACTCAAAAAGGCGAATACCAGAAAATTCGCCATGCCAGCGATCTTCTGAAAAGAATATCTCCCGCCAAGGTCCGCGCGCGGTGCCCGCATGCCGAGATCATGTTTTCCACCATCGCGGCACTGATCGGATAGCGCGAATTATGGTTGTTTTGGAACGCACCCTTCGCAAGGACCTGGAACGCGCGGTCAAGAAGGCGCGAAATGTCGCTGAAGCCGGCGCGCGCTAGGCGATAGCGCAGCTCGGCGTCGGCGAGGCGGAGTCGCCGAGGCATCTGACGGCCGAGCAACGCGCCTTGCGCACCGGGCTTCGCGCCCATGGCCGGCAGTTGGGTGATCGGCGTGACCCAAAGACGGGCGCGCAAGCGACCGCGCATCTCGCGCAGGAATGCGCTTACGAACATTGGCACCGGATGCTCTTCGCGCGCTTCCTCGCCGAGACCGACCTGCTGATCGAGCCGGAGTCCGGGGTCGCGATCAGCCTGGATGAGGTTCAGGAACTCGCCCGCGAGAAGGGGGCCGACTGGTTGCCGCTCGCCAGCGACTACGCCGAACGCATGCTGCCGCAGATCTTTCGCAAGGACGATCCGGTCCTGGACATCGCGCTCCCGCCGGAGACGCGGTCGGAACTCGAGGACCTGCTTAAGGCGCTGCCAAAGGCAGTGTTCGAAGCCGATGACAGCCTTGGATGGGTCTATCAGTTCTGGCAGGCGGAGAAAAAGGACGAGGTCAACAGGTCCGAAGTGAAGATCGGCGCTGACGAGCTGCCGGCCGTCACCCAGCTCTTCACCGAGGACTACATGGTCCTTTTCCTTCTGCACAACACGCTCGGGGCTTGGCGGGCGGGCAAGGTGCTGGCCAGCAATCCCGGCTTGGCGGCATCGGCGGCGAGCGAGGATGCTCTCCGCGCGGCCTGTAGCGTCGGTGACGTGGATTGGACCTATCTCCGCTTCGTCCGCGATAAAGCGGAAGATGGGGCGGAGGGACCGTGGCGGCCGGCGGCCGGCACGTTTGATGGCTGGCCCAAGGCCGCTAAGGACATTACCGTGCTCGATCCCTGCATGGGATCTGGGCATTTCCTCCTCTTCGCCCTGCCGATCCTCGTCGCCTTCCGCATGGCCGAAGAGGACCTGAGCGAACGCGACGCCATTGACGCAGTGTTGCGCAACAATCTCTTCGGGCTGGAGATCGACCCGCGTTGCACCCAGATCGCAGCGTTCAACCTCGCCTTCGCCGCATGGAAGCGGGTAGGTTTCCGTGTCCTGCCGCAGGTCAACCTCGCCTGTTCAGGCCTCGCCATCGGCGTCACCAAGGCCGAGTGGTTGAAGCTGGCGGAGAGGGCCGTGACGGTGGCCGATCCGGCGGCAAAGCGCGATCTGCTCGGCATCGAGCAGAACCTCCTCACCCATGGGCTGGAGGAGCGCGTCAAGAACGGACTCGAAGCGCTCTATGACCTGTTCGCCAAGGCACCTTGGCTCGGCAGCCTGATCGATCCGCGCCGCGCCAGCGCTGACATCTTCCGCGAGGGGTTCGAAAAGCTGGAGCCACTGTTGGCGTCGATCTTGACGGCCTCTGATACGGAAGAGGCACGTGAGATGGCCGTGGCGGCACAAGGCATGGCGAAAGCGGCAAATATCCTCGCAGCAGAATTTTCTCTAGTCCTTACGAACGTTCCCTATCTTGGGCGCGCTCGACAGGATTCAATCCTCGGCGCGTTCTGCAAACAAGAGTATCCTCTATCAAAAGCTGATCTTGCCACAACATTCAATGAGAGGTGCCTCTCATTGTCGGCACAAGGCGGAACCTGCGCCCTTGTCTGCACCCAAAACTGATTCTACCTCACCCAATATACAAAGCTAAGAAAGAATTACCTGACCCATAGAACCGTCAACCTGATTTCGCGTTTGGGTGCCGGAGCTTTTGATTCGATAGGTGGTGAAGTTGTCAGCGTGGCGGTCTCGATAACGTCACCAAACATCCCGAGCGAAAATCATATCTTCTCTGCGATCGATGTGGAGCCCTTCAGCGGAACTACTAACAAGGCTGCACGGCTCATTTCCGAACGGGTCATTAGAGTCGACCAGGCTAGGCAAGTCGAAAACCCTGACTCAAGGCTCATTCTAGAGCAAATCGAGAATTTTCCGCTCCTCGCTGTGGTCGCCGAGGCGTCTCATGGTCAAGGTAGTTTTGATGCGCCACGCTTCGGAGCTTGCTTCTGGGAAGTGACTACATTTGATCCTGTCTGGCAATTCCAGCAATCGACCCCCGACAAGACCGAGTTGTTTGGAGCCTGTTGCAGAATGGGTCTTCGGAATGTGTCGCGATCGCAGTGAGATCCGCCCTTGAGCCTGCGGCCGGCGCCTGATT
>NZ_BMDZ01000155.1 GCF_014636235.1 Tistrella bauzanensis | reverse complement strand
TCAGGCGCCGGCCGCAGGCTCAAGGGCGGATCTCACTGCGATCGCGACACATTCCGAAGACCCATTCTGCAACAGGCTCTAAACATACCGCAATCTGGTACGCTGTTTGGATTTCCTAAATTAGCCGAATAATGACGTCCACGTATATACAGATAAATATCAGATGGCTCAAGTCCATCCCAATAGTATCTAATATAGAGAAAACTATTATCCGCCTTTGATTTCACAATAGTGAAATTAACATTCGCAACATAGGGCGGCCCAAATTTATACAGTCGACCATTAAATTGACCGTCTCGATACCCAGGAACATTCTTATACTGAACAAGAAGATCCGACCACCCCGGCTCGAGATAGGTCACAACCTCGTCGAAATGCAGCCGCCCACAGAGCGGTCGGCCAGCCGGTATGATGATTTTCCAATAGGGAGTCTGCTCATCGGTGCGCGGAATGATCGTCCAGCCATTGGCACCGTCGTCAGGCGTGACACGAACATTGGCCAGATCGGCCGACGATGCAAAGGCACCGTATTCAGTATTGGCGGTCACGAAGGACAGGAAAAGGGTTGTGTCCTTGCCCGCCATCGCCGGCAGCTTGTCAGTCGCGGGACCGATATCGACGACAAAGCTGTTGGACATAGCCGCATGCCCAGCCAAAGATGCCTTGATCCACGCCACATGCGGTTCCGCCCCGAATGCATCCGCCGTCGCCGGATAGCAGTGATAGCCCAGCTTTTCGGTCAGGGTCGGCAAAGGTCCGACATCGGGGGGCTGGCGCAAAGCCACCGAGATATGGGCGGTCTTGTGATTGAGCGGCACGGTCTCGGTAATGCCCTCGACATTGTAGTACAGGAACGTCAACGTCACGGCGGGGCGATCACTGCCCCCGCTCACCTTGAGCGCGTCGATCGGAAGCGGAAGGCGGCCGTCCTTCTCGATGACATGGCGGGACGTCGGTGCCAGAACGAGATACTGCCCATGCTCGGCATCCTGTTCCAGGCCGAGGGCCCAGCCGGAGCCCACCGCGATGCGCCCCCAGTCCCATCCCGACAGAATATTGTCCAGGCCGAACAGGTAGATCACCGTGCCGGACGGATTGAAGTTCTCGTCACTCGACCACTTTTCGAGGGTGCCCGGTACGAATGTCGCTTTTTGTTCGGCTGAAAATGAATGACACCCGAATTCACTGTATTGAGGTACAGGAAGGACTCGCTGTCCCTGATGCCATTCAGGGTGGTCGTGTTCGAGAAGCTTACGGCCAGGTGGTTCAAGGACATACGCGAGTTTTCCTTTCTATAGAAAGACGTTTCTATCATATTGCTTATCGACGATATCAACCCGATCAGATGCGGCCACCTGATCGGGCTCTGCCGGTGTTGTGATTTTCATGCGGATGGCTGCCACAAACCTTCGGCTTGCGGTGCCGGATCAGACCGGTTCCGGCCCGCCATCGCTGCCATGATGCAGCATGGTCTGATATGTCGACGTGACGGGAACACTGCCGACGGGCAGAAATCCGTCATCGCGGCTACCACCGGCAAAGGGATAGGTCAGGGGTACCGCCGAAAAAGTGGCCATCGTTCCGTCGGGGAGATACTTGATCCAGTCCTGATTCTCGGCGTGATACGATCCGACCTCGCCATCGAATATGCCAAGGTCGCGACCATAGCCATTCGCGTTGCTCAGTTGCACATGGACCCGTTCGCTGCTGAAACAGCTCCATGACAGGGTCAGGTAGGCGCCGACCGTCGCGCCGTCGAGAAACACCTCATGACGTTCAGCGCTGGCCTGTTCCAGAACCGGCGCGCCGTATTTGTAAATCGGGATATCCAACTGCCCATCCCTGAAGTGGGGCACATTGTGATATTGGATCGACATCTCGGACCACCCCGGATCGAGATGGGAGACGACATTGTCGAGCCGCAGCCGGCCGGAAATGACCCGGCCATCGGGGATCGCAACCCGCCAATACGGATCGGGGACATCGGAGCGATGAACGATCTCCCAGCCATCCGCCCCCTCATCGGGCGTCATCCGGATATTGGCGAGGTCGGCCGCGGAGGCAAGCGCGCCATAGGGCCCGTCGGCAATCACGAAGGTGATGATCATATAGGTTGCGGGCCCGGCATTGATGCTGGGCTTCCCGATCGCCGGCCTGATTTCAAGCGTGAAGGCGTTGATATGCTCGCTGTCACCCTGGGCGGTGACGGTGATCCATTCGACATTCGAGATGCCGCCATGATCATGCTCATGGCCGTTGACGAACCGATAGTCGACCTGGTCATTGATGGTCGGCGGCGGCGGCAGGTCGGGCGACTTGCGCAGCGCAATGGTGAAATGCGCGGTCTTGTGGTTTAACGGCGGCGCGCTCGTCACGCCACCGACATTGAAATAGCCGACCTGGATCTGCACCGACGGTAACTGGCCGGCATCTCCGACATTGACCTCGGCTACACCCAGATCGATCGACTGATTGGCCGCAATGGTGATCGTGGTCCGGGGCGACACCGCCCAATAACGGCCCTGAACCGCTCCGGGTTTGCCGGAGGCTCCAACTCTTGACAGGATGGAGCCATGACGAAGGCTACGAACAAGTTTTCTGCAGAGGTTCGCGAGCGCGCGGTTCGGATGGTTCTTGAGCATCAG
>NZ_BMDZ01000154.1 GCF_014636235.1 Tistrella bauzanensis | reverse complement strand
AGGATTCGACACCCCGAGCCTAACGGCTCAAGGCGAGCAACGCCGCTCTCCCTTTTTCAACAATGACCGGGACATCCCCATCGGCCTCGCGCATGAGCATGAGCATGAGGACGATCACGACGACCATGATCACGACCATGACCATGACCACGATGATCACGATCACGATCATGACGAACACGACGAGGCGGAAGAGGGCGCCCATGTCCATGGCAGCTATGCCAGCCGCGACTGGGAAGGCCGGATCGAGCTTCAGCATGTGCCGGTGACCACCGCGGCCGGGCCGCTGGACGGCGCGCTGGGCCTGCAACTGACCCATCAGAAGCTCACCACCACCGGCGAGGCCGATGAATTGCTGGCGCCGGCCGAGACGCTGGCCGTGGCCGGCTATGTGTTCGAGGAACTGGCGCTGGGCGGGGGTTTGCGGCTTCAGGCGGCGGGGCGGCTGGAGCGGACCCGCGTGAAAGGGCAGGCGGCGGCATTTCCGGCCGATCTTCTGCCGGGGGCCGATGACCCGGCTCTCAACGGGGCGAACCGAAACTTCCTGGCCGGCAGCGGCAGCATCGGTGTGCTTCAGGATCTGCCGCACGGGCTGGTGGCGCGGGCCACCGCGCAATATGTCGAGCGGGCGCCCTCGGCGGCGGAACTGTTCTCGAAGGGCTCGCATCACGCCTCCGGCACTTTCGAGATCGGCAATCCTGATCTGGATACCGAGGCCGCGACCACGCTGGAAATCGGGCTGGCGCGCGACACCGGCCGGCTGCGTTTCGACGCCGCGGCCTTCTATACCCGCTTCGACGGCTTCATCTACAAGCGCCTGACCGGCGTCACCTGCGACGAGGATTTCGCATCCTGCGGCGGCGGCGATGGCGAATTCGATCAGGTCGCCTACAGCCAGCAGGATGCGGTGTTCTATGGTACCGAGTTGAAGGCGCGCCTCGATCTGGCGGATCTGGCCGGCGGCGTGATCGGGCTCGACGGGCGCTATGATCTGGTGCATGCCGAGTTCGACGGCGGCGACAATGTCCCGCGCATCCCGCCGCAGCGCCTGGGTGGCGGCATCTGGTGGGCGGACGACGCCTGGTGGGCACGGGTGGGCATTCTGCATGCCTTCGACCAGACCCGCACCTCGGTCAACGAGACCAGCACCGATGGCTATGACATGCTGGAGGCGGAGCTGTCTTATACCACCGCCTTCACCAGCGGCGGCGTGCCGACACTGGTCACCTTCGGCGTGAAGGGCACCAATCTTCTGGACGAGGACATCCGCAACGCGGTGTCGTTCAAGAAGGACGAGGTGCTGGCGCCGGGACGCGGGGTGCGGGCCTTCGCGTCGCTGAAGTTCTGACCCGGATCAGGCCGAATGCGGATGGCGGCGGAGGGACACCTCCGCCGCCACTATTGTGCCCGCGCGCCTGCCGGTCAGAGCAGGAAGGCGTCGGCGGTGAAATCGGCCAGCGGCAGGGCGACCTCGATGATGAAGTTGCTGATGCCGTCGCCGTCGCTGTCGATGGCGACGGCCGTGTAGCCGGCATTGGCCGAGTCGGCGATGCGGACTTCGCCGGCGGTGCCGCTATAGGCGCCGGTGCCGATATAGGTCAGCGCCTCGCGCGCGGTGGTCGAGGGATCGATATCGAGGGTGGAGAAGTCGATCCGGTCGCCAGCCGCGATGTCGAGATCCATGATCCGGTCGCGGGTGGCGCCACCGATGCCGCTGTCCGACAGCGACTGGAACACGAACCGGTCGGCACCGTCGCCGCCGGTCATGATGTCGCGGTTGGCATTGCCGATCAGCACGTCGTCACCGGCCCCGCCAAGCAGGGTATCGTTGCCGCTGCCGCCATCGATCACGTCGTCGCCGTCCCGACCCTCGATCTGATTGGCGGCGGTGCTGCCGGTCAGCGTATCGCCGGCACTGCCGCCGATCAGGTTCTCGATCGAGATCAGGGTATCACCATCCGATGCCGTCCCCAGGGCCAGATCGACAATGATGGCGCCCGTGGCATCCTCATAGCTGGCGGTGTCGATGCCGGTGCCGCCATCGAGTGTGTCGGCGCCGCCGCGGCCGTTGAGGAGGTCGTTGCCGGCGTCACCGGTGAGCATGTTGATGCCGGCGTCGCCAAGGAGCGTGTCCGCGACGTTGGAGCCGTGTAGATTTTCGATGGAAATCAGCGTGTCACCATTGCCAGTGGTGCCGGCGGCGAGATCTGCGACGAGGGTGATGAGCGCATCCCCTGACCAGACTGTGTCGTTACCGTCACCGCCGTTGAGGATATCGATGCCGAGAGAATCGAACAAGGTGTCGTCGCCGGCGCCGCCTTCGACGACGTCGTCACCTTCCCAGCCGTGTAGGGTGTCGTTGTCTAAGCTCCCTTTCAAATGATCGTCCGCTTGGCTTCCAACGATGGAGTCGACGTCAAAATACCGGTCACCCTCCGCGTAGCCGCCGTTCCCAGTCCCGGCCTGAAGGTCTACTTGGATCGATACATCTGTGTGAGTATAGTAAACAACATCCCGATCGGCGCCGCCGTAGAAAATATCGATACCAGCGCCAGCGGTCAGCCTGTCGATCCCAGAACCACCGACAAAAATGATCCCTTGGAGCCTGTTGCCGAATGCCCGCTACCCATGGTTTGACGCCGTCTGCTGACGGCTTGGGAGCTTGGCGGGGGTCTCGCGCGGT
>NZ_BMDZ01000153.1 GCF_014636235.1 Tistrella bauzanensis | reverse complement strand
GATTCGACACCCCGAGCCTAACGGCTCAAGGCGAGCAACGCCGCTCTCCCTTTTTCAACAATGACCGGGACATCCCCCGGCCATATCGTGGGAGATGAACAGATAGGCCAGCCCCATGTGCTGCTGCAGGTCGAGCATCAGGTTGATCACCTGCGCCTTGATCGACACGTCGAGCGCCGACACCGCCTCGTCGGCGATCATCACCGACGGGCCCAGCGCCAGACCGCGGGCGATGCAGATCCGCTGGCGCTGCCCGCCTGAGAATTCCTGCGGATATCGCCCGGCCATCGCCGGGTCCAGCCCCACCTGAACCAGCAGATCCGCCACCCGCGCCCGCAACGCGGCACCGCGCGCGATACCGTTGATCTGCATGGGGGCTGCGATCGCCGACCCCACGGTCTTGCGTGGATTGAGGCTGGAGAACGGATCCTGGAACACCATCTGCACCTGCCGGAACAAGGCGCCGGGATCGCTGGCCCCCCCGCCTCTGGCGCCGCCCGCCAGAACCGTCTCGCCATGCACAAGAATATCGCCCGACACCGGCGCCAGAAGCCGCATGATCGTGCGGCCGATGGTCGACTTGCCGCAGCCGGACTCGCCCACCAGCGCCAGCGTCTCGCCCGGCTGGACGCTGAACGACACGTTCTCGACCGCGTGGACGGCGCCGCGCGCGCGGCCGAACAGCCCGCCGCCCACCTGATAGCGGCTGACCAGATTGTGCACCGCCAGCGCCGGCACAGCGTCATGATCGACGGTATCCGGCAGATCCGGCACCGCCGCCGCGATCCCGGTATCGCGGTCGACCACCGGAAACGGCATCGGCCGGTCGTGATCCGCCATGGTGCCAAGCCTGGGTACCGCTGCCAGCAGGGCGCGGGTATAGGGCTGGCGCGGGGCCGCGAAGATGGCCGTGGTATCGCCTTCCTCGATCTGCGCGCCGTTGCACATCACCACCGTGCGGTCGGCGATCTCGGCCACCACGCCCAGATCATGGGTGATGAACAGCACCGACATGCCATCCTCGTCCTGGATGTCGCGGATCAGTTCCAGAATCTGGGCCTGGATGGTGACATCCAGCGCGGTGGTCGGCTCGTCGGCGATCAGCAGCCGAGGTCCGCAGGCCAGCGCCATGGCGATCATCACCCGCTGGCGCATGCCGCCCGAGAAACTGGCCGGATAATCCTTCAGCCGCGACCGCGCCGCCGGTATCCGCACCCGATCGAGCATCCGCGCCGCCTCGGCCTCGGCGGCGGCACGGCCCAGGCCCCGATGCAGCATCAGGGCCTCGCCGATCTGAAAGCCGATGCTGCGCACCGGGTTCAGGCTGGTCATCGGCTCCTGAAAGATCATCGCGATATCGCGGCCGCGGATGCGGCACATATCAGGCTCGGGCAGCGTCAGCAGATCCTGACCATCCAGCCGCACCCGGCCGCCGATCCGACAGGTGGCGGGCGACAGCAACCGCATGATCGACATGGCGGTGACGCTCTTGCCCGATCCGGACTCACCCACCACCGCCAGGGTCTCGCGCCGGCCGATGTCGAACGACACACCATCGACCACCGCCTTCCAGCCGTCACGCCCCACCCGGAACGCGGCGGTCAGCCCGGTAACGCACAGAACCGGCGTGGTCACGCGCCCGCCTCCGCAGGCTGGGTCAGCGACAACCAGATCGTCTTCACCTGCTGATACTGGCTCATCGCCTCCAATCCCTTGTCGCGGGCCAGTGATCCCGATTTGCGATAGCCGCCAAAGGGCGTCTTGATATCGCCTTCGGTGAAACCGTTGACCGACACCGTACCGCAGGCCAGCCTGCGAGCGAAATACAGCGCCCGGTCGATGTCGCGGGTATAGACGGTCGCATGCAGGCCGTAATCGGTGCCATTGGCAATCTCTAGCGCCCGGGCCGCGCTGTCGACCGGCAGCACGCCCAGCACCGGCCCGAAGATCTCCTCCCGCGCGATGGTCATCATCGGGTCCAGATCGGCGAACACCGCAGGCGACAGGAAACTGCCGGGCAGTGCCGCGACCGCGTCACGCGGCGTCAGCATCGCCCGCGCGCCTTCCGACACCCCCTTGTCGATCAGCCCCTGCACCCGCCGGCGATGCTGCATGCTGATCATCGGCCCCATCTCGGTGCGCGGGTCCAGCGGGTCGCCGATCACGATCGCGGCCGCCCGCCGGGTGACCTTGTCGACATATTCCTCTTGCCGCGACCGCGCCACGATCTGGCGCATATTGGCCGAACAGTTCTGCCCGCCATTCCAGAACGCCGCCATCACCGCGTTGTCGATCAGATCCGGGGTCAGGGCTGCGTCGTCCAGCACGATGAACGGGCTCTTGCCACCCATCTCCAGGCCCACAGTCTTCAGATTGCTGCTGCCGGCATATTGCAGGAACAGCCGCCCGACCTCGGTCGACCCGGTGAACGACACCGCATCGATGTCGCCATGCTGGCCGATCAGCCGGCCGGTGGTCTCGCCCGGGCCGGTGACGACATTCAGCACCCCCGCCGGGATGCCCGCCTCGATCGCCAGTTCCGCCAGCCTGAGTGTGGTGAGCGAGGTTTCCTCGGCCGGCTTCACGATCACCGAACAGCCGCTGGCCAGCGCCGGGGCCAGTTTCCAGCTCGCCATCAGAGCCTGTTGCCGAATGCCCGCTACCCATGGTTTGACGCCGTCTGCTGACGGCTTGGGAGCTTGGCGGGGG
>NZ_BMDZ01000152.1 GCF_014636235.1 Tistrella bauzanensis | reverse complement strand
GAGGACGGGCCGCCTCACGCCGTCCCAGGCGACGGTGACGCTCTAAACCAGCCCGCCGCGCTCATTGCGCGACAGCCTCTGATGATAGCTGATTTATCTAGAGTATTCATCTTAGAGCTTGATCGCTTTCTCTGCTCGCCGCCGACGATCCGCCTGCTCGATATACTTCCGCAGGGCAGCCGTGGACTTATGCCCGGTGACCGCCATGATGTCCCGTTCGTCGCAGCCGACATCGGCAAGCATGGTGGCGGCGGTGTGGCGGGCACCGTGGAAGGTTAGCCCTGGCCGGATCTTGCCTTCTGCCTGTAGCTTGTCGCGGAGACGAAAGAAGACAGTCTTGAAGCCTTCGACTGTCAGAGGCTTGCCTCGCATTCCGGTTACGATCGTGTCCGATGTCCGGGGTGTCACATCCAGGATCTCTTTTAACCTGCGGTGCACGGGCACCCATATCGGCTCCCCGGTCTTGCCCTGCCGGGCTTCCAGATGGCCATCGGCATAGGCCGTCCAGGGTAGCGCCACCACGTCGCTCTCCCGCATGCCGGTATAGACCCCAAGGGCCACTGCGGTTCGAAGACCTGGTTCAATCATCGCCTCGATCTCCGCCGCGCTCCATGGCCGATTGGACAGTTTGATCTACGCGCTCTTCCCGCCCTTCCGGCAGTCTGAAGGGGGCACGGGCGGCGTCGATCGGCCCAATTGCCGGCCGTCCCCTGCGTTTCAGCCCGTCTCGGCCCTCACGCCGCCGCGCATCGGGCGTCGAGCCAGATCAGGCGGCGCATGTTGTAGGCGAGGTTGACCATTCCGATCTTCACGCGCGCCCTGGCGAGGCCGACGGTTCGGACGAACAGGCCCATCCGCGCCTTCTGCTCGGCGAACACGTGCTCCACGGCCGAGCGCACCTTGGGACGGGTGCTGTTGGCGCGCCGGTACGGCGCGGACATCGGCCGGCCCTTCGGCTTGCGGAAGTGGACCATCGAGTGACGTCCCGCCGCTGCGATCGCCCGCTCGTTGGCGGCACTGCGATAGGCGCTGTCGGCCCAGACCCGGCTGTCGAAGGCGCTGGGGTTCAGCAGTTTCGACAGCTGCGCCCCGTCGTGGGCTGCCGCATGCGTCACCTCCCAGCGTCGGATCAGCCGGTGCCGCCGGTCGACGTTGATGTGATTCGTTATAACCGAACGCCGGGATCAGCAGGCCCGAGGCCAGGCGCTCGGAGGCCTTCAACTCTGGCCCGGCTTTCTTCTTCACCCGGCCGCGCTTGATGGTCCAGCGCGCATCGGTGTCCTTGTGCGCCGCCTTCGCCGGCTTCCAGTCCGGCCGTCCGCCGCGCTTGATCTCCTCCCNACACCGTCGAGTAGTCCGGCACCCGGCCCGACAGGTCCAACCCCAGAAAGCGCATGAACGAGAGCCGGTCGCGCACCTGGTATTCGACCTGCTCGTCCGACAGACCCCACAGCGCCTGCAGCACCAGCACCTTGAACATCATCACCGCGTCCATCGGCGGTCGTCCGCCCCGGCGCCGCTCCGAGCGCTTCAGTGTCCGCTCCAGCTCCTCGCGGAAGACGTCGAAGTCCACCACCCGCGACAGCCGCTCCAGCGGATCGCCGCTGGCACTCAGCCCCGCATAGCGCTCGTCCAGGCCGAAGAAACCAGCCTGTCTCGACATCGCAACACCTCCCTCGCCGACAATCCAAGGGAATCAAATCCAGGCGCCGGAGGCCAGCGGTTTCGCAAACCGTCCAATCGGCTCCACGTTTTCAAGCCGCTGACCCCGGCCCGCTCGCCCGCCGCAGGTGCGTTGGCTCATAGTGCGGGCGCGGGCCACGACTCCGAGTGCCCGGGCGACATAGGCCGGGTCATCGCCGCCATCGTCCATCACCGCATCCATATATGCGGCGATGTCCTCTTCGACCTTGATGTCGCAGGCCTGATCATAGCGGCAGAAGATTTCTGTGGTCATAACGCAGTCCGTCCACTGTTCGGCAAGGAATCTGGCCTGCTCAATGTCGCGGGCTTGCGTGGATTTGTTGCTGCCGCACAGCAGAACGATCATTCAGGCGCCATCCGCTTTCCTCACATGGGTGTCGCGCCAGCCGAGCGACCGTCCGTCCGGCGCGCGCAGGTCCAGCCGGGCGACGGGAGCGCCGGTCGCCGTGTCGATGAGCGCGGATCGCGGTTCGTCCGGACGGTAGAGATGGTCTTCGCCCCATTGGCGCAGCGCGACGATCACGAGGAAGAGGCCGCGCCCTTTCTCGGTCAGGACGTAGTCCCGATAGGCGCTGCCGTCTGATGCCGGCACGGTTTCCAGAATGCCGCGCTCGGTCAGGTCGCGCAGCCGCGTTGCCAGCATCCCCTTGGCGATGCCGAGTCCGGCCTGAAACGCGCCGAAGCGCCGCACACCATCGAAAGCGTCGCGAATGATCAGCAGCGACCACCAGTCGCCGATCACATCCAGCGCCCGCGCCACCGGACATCCGGTATCCCAGAGACTGACCCGCTTGACCATGACCGGCGGCCCCCTTTTGTAGATTCTAGTCTTAAAATAGAACTAGATTTTCTTCTGCGCAAATGGTTTCAAGATGAGACTGAATTGACTGTCACGGGCAGGGCCACCATGCAGCATGACGACGATATCGGAGCACCACACACCGCAGACCCCGGGATATCGCGGATCACCACACTGATCTTCGCCGTTGCCGCGGGTCTCAGAGTCGGACTCAAAACTAATACCCATTGATTTCAAGCCCTTGCGATGAACCGTGCGGTGCGTCGGATGGAGGCGATGAG
>NZ_BMDZ01000151.1 GCF_014636235.1 Tistrella bauzanensis | reverse complement strand
CCTCAGGTCCGCGATCATTGAATCGAACTCCTGACCGTTTGGGAATCCCCTATGAGTCAGGACTCACGAGATTTGGTATTAGGGCGTACTTTTGGTAATAAACATCTGCCAACGGAGTATCCTTTCGGACGAGGGCTAAATGTTCAAATCCGAGTGTCCTCGGTAGAGTTGATCCTCGCCGCGTTGCACGCGGCAAATGTCACACTCTACCTGCCACTTGAAGAGAAGTGGTATCGCAACGGAGAGACGGAAGCGGGCAACCGTCAATTTGTGGTAGCTGATCCGGACGGCTACTTGCTCAGGTTTTATGAGGATTTGGGAAGTCGACCCTTGAGGTAGTTGGGCTCCAGAAACCGCGTTGCAGGTTTGGGGATTTTTGCGACTATCGAAATGGCTCTGTTGGCACATGACGTAGCCGCTTCCTATATCTCTCCTGTGCTTTTCGGGGAGGATTACCGTGGCGCATGATCGACCGCATGAGCGATGCCCTCACGCCGCTCACATGCATCGCCGCCGCACTGCCTCAGGCGTCAACGTGAGGCGCGACCAGAGCCATCGAAATTGATACGTTAGTAAGGTGCTGCTTTTGGAATATCGGATTGACCCTCATCCCTCCCACGACAGCTTAAACAAGCTCTGGACTGTCGCGTGGGGAGCCCCTGCGTCGACTTCATTTGCTGACATACTATCACGCAGCCTCGGCCATGTAGGCGCCTATGAGGGCGATAACATTATCGGATTTGTGAATGTTGCATGGGACGGCGGAATCCATGCGTTCATTCTCGATACATGCGTTCATCCCGACTACCGTCGGCGAGGCATCGCAACCCGTCTCGTTCAAGAGGCGACAACGCTTGCCCGACAACGCGGGGCCCGCTGGTTGCATGTCGATTTCGAGCCACACCTTGAGCCGTTCTACCGAAATTGCGGGTTCCGTCAAACGGCGGCGGGCTTAATAGCCCTCTAGTCGAGTTACAGTCTCCGGAGGCTGGATTTGACCGACAAACGCGCCTGCGCGCTGGTCTCGCCCGCCCCCTGGCGCAGGAATCGTCCATCTGATGCCCTTGAGCGACAGAATCCCGCGTCCGGTAACGGCCCTTCATTCTTCGGGCAGCGCCGGCTAATGTAGGGACATGGATCATCATGAAGCGATAGCATCCTTTGTCTTCGATCATCCGGACGCGCCTGTGTCGCTGTATGACTATGCGCCTGTCCTGCGGGTGCGAGACAGGCTGGGAGATTGGGTTCTCAAGCGAACAGGACTCGTCCATTCCTCCGGCACGGCGATTGGCGAATGGCTGACAGCGCTACGCCGGCTCGGCGTGGATGTCGTCGCCCCGGCGGCTCACCTTGCGCCCAATCCTCGTCGGCTTGCGGACGGCAAGGAATGGGTCGTCTATCCATTCATCGAGGGCGCCTGTTATCGCGCAGAGGACGACCAGATAGCCGGCGCGGGCCGATTGCTCGGCAAGATGCACGCGGCCGATCCTCCAGAGGCCCACCGTCTCGTGACCCATGATCGACCTGTGGTACGCACGAAGGAGTGGGTCGAGCGGCATCTCGCCTCGGCGATCGTGACGATGCGGGATCTCGGCCTGAATCCATCAATCCTAGAAGCTCTTGTGAGTGATCGGATCGCCAGCGCCGCCACGGCGGATAGCCTGTCACTCGCAGGATGCAGCTTCGACTTCAAAGCGTCCAACCTCGTGTTCGGACCACAACCGACGCTCGTTGATCCCGATCATGCGGCCCGAATGCCGCGACTTTACGATCTGGCGGTGGCGCTCCTGCTCTTCCATTGCGATCTGCCCTCCGCGCAGGGCCATGTCTGGACCGATGCACAATGGCGCATCTTTCTCAAATCCTATCAGGAAGAAGTGACGTTCGTTCCGGTGGAGAAGGACAATTGGGCTTCGATCCTCAACCTCGCCTGGCTCGATCAAGCCGTCTGGCTTCTAGGCAACTGGCCCGAGGGGTGGGCAGACGAAAAGGAGCGTCGCTACTTGGTCGATCTCGCGGTTGTCGATTTGGACCGCTTCTCACTGGCAAGCGCCACATAGCTGCCGGTCGCCTTTCCACCCAGACCCGGCCGTTCAGAAAATGGCCGAGCGCTGAACGCCGCACGATGCGGCGCTAGAGGGCTATAGCGTAAACGTAGTTCTCATCAGTATCCCGCATGTCCCGCCACCGGCCGCCGATCACCGCACAAATTGACCGGATTTATCTTTAATTATCAATTCGATAGAAACTTGGGCTATGAGCCGTGCTTTTCGCACCCCCAGCTAGGCACGATAGCCCTGCCGGTATAACCGCCGATCACTCGCTAGGGCACCTTCGCTTTCATCATTGAGCAGGCTGGGGCATAAAGCACTCATTGAATGGCGCGCCGCGCGCCGGCAGTACGTTCTTCCCGTCAATCATGAGCCTCGCAAGGCGGGGCTCCGGCTTGTCGGTCGTGCTGCTACAGTGCGGTGCCGCCGAGGTCTCGGCCTACCGAGTTTGCAGGCGGGGTTCCCTGTCGCCGTCCGCGGTGAGTTGCAGCAGCGCCGCGAGCGTTCCCACGATGACGAGAGAGATCCAGCCGATCGAGTAGCTGCCGCTCCACTGATAGCTCAAGCCGCCGAGCCATGCGCCGAGAAAGGCGCCGACCTGATGACTGAGAAACATCACGCCGAACAGAACCCCGAAATTTGCCGGACCGAAGAGCCTGTTGCAGAATGGGCTCCAACCCTGTCGATGTCCGCTTGCCCCCGCGCTGCGGGGCTGATTCCCTCGGGTGAGGTG
>NZ_BMDZ01000150.1 GCF_014636235.1 Tistrella bauzanensis | reverse complement strand
TCGGGCCTCGGCGGCTATACCAAGGCAAATACCATCATCCGCCTGGGAGCCGGCAATGATCAGTTCACCGGCAGCGCCGTCGCTGATGTCGTCGATGGCGGGTCCGGCAACGACATCCTGCGTGGCGGCGCCGGCAGAGACCAGCTCTTCGGCGGCAGCGGAAACGACACAATCTCCGGCGGCAATGACGGCGATCTTCTGGAAGGCGGCAGTGGTGCGGACACCCTCACCGGGGGCGCTGGCGCCGACCGCTTCATCTACACCGGCACCAGCGACAGCACCACGACCGTCTCCGGTCGCGATACGATTCTCGACTTCAGTCGAGCCGGTGGCGACAAGATCGATCTCTCGGCCTTCGCCAGTACATTCTCGTTTATCGGAACGTCCAGCTTCACGGGCAAGGCAATGCAGCTTCACACCGTGTCAACAGGATCCGGGCTCCTGATCGAGGGGGACATCAACGGCAATCGTATCGCCGACTTCGCCATCCTGGTCGCCGGATCAGCCAGCCTCACCGCTAGCGACTTCATCCTCTGATCCGCCCTCCCACCAGCACGATTTACTTTACCATGGACCTGCCGCAGGATGCCGCCGGACGTTCCCGTCGCCTCACATGAAGTGGCAGATCCATGGCAACGATCAGCGGCACCTCCGCCAACAACAGGCTCACCGGCGCGGATGGTGCCGACATCCTGTACGGATTGGACGGCAATGACGTGCTCGACGGTGGCGAGGGCGGTGATGTCTATGACGGCGGCAACGGCAACGATGTCTTCCTGATCTGGGGCGATACCGGCATCGACACCTTCCGGGGCGGTGCCGGCACCGACATGATCCGCCTCACCGATGGCGCCAGCACCGCGTCCTTGGTGCTCGGCACCAAAGCGTCAGTGGAACGGATCGACTTCGCCGGCGCCGACCTGACGGGCACCGAGGGTGACGATCTGTTTGACCTGCGCGGCGTCGTCAGCCTGATCGGCCGCCGGACGATCTGGCTGAATGACGGCGACGATACCTTCATCGGTTCGTCTGTCGGCGACGACGTCCATGGCGGGACCGGCGATGACCGGCTCGACGGCGGCGCTGGCGATGATCGCCTTGAAGGCGGCATCGGCAATGACACCCTGATCGGTGGCAGCGGCAATGATCGCTTCATTCTGCGGGGCCAGACTGGTATCGACAGTTTTGATGGCGGTGCCGGCACTGATCGGATCGTCATTGCCGGCGGCACGCAGACCCGTGTTTTCACCATAGCCAAGGCGGCATCGGTCGAGATTCTGCGCTTCGAAGGCGGCACGCTCAATGGCACCGATGGCCGCGACGTCTTCGATCTGAGCGGCATTACCGGCTATGAGAACCGCCAGGTGATCCGGCTGGGTGCCGGCACCGACCGTTTCACCGGCAGCAGCACCGGTGATGCGGTCGATGGCGGCAATGGCAATGACATCCTCGATGGCGGCGCCGGCAATGACATCCTTGAGGGCGGCGGTGGCAGCGACACGCTGATCGGTGGCAGTGGCAACGACATCTTTCTGGTCCAGGGCCGGTTCGGGGCCGATCTGTTCCAGGGCGGCGCTGGCACCGATACCCTCCAGGTGGCCGGTGGCGGCGAGACGATGTCCTTGCGCCTGACAGTGGCCACCTCGGTTGAAGTCCTGCACTTCACCGGACACGATCTCAGCGGCACAGATGAGGATGATATCTTCGACCTGAGCGGCATCAGCAACATCATCGCCCGCAGGACCATATGGTTGAACGATGGCGATGACCGTTTCACCGGATCGAAGACCGGCGATGACGTTCATGGCGGTCTTGGTGACGACGTCATCAGTACTGGTGCCGGCAACGACATCATCGAAGGTGGCCAGGGCAATGACACGCTCAATGGCGGTGACGGCAATGATGTCTTCCACATCCAGGGCGAATTCGGTGCCGACACCATTCGGGGCGGCAGTGGACGGGATACCGTTCTGGTGATTGCGGGGGCCGAAACCAGCAGCCTGATCCTGAATGCCGCGGCATCGGTCGAGGTACTGTCCTTCGATGGCAAGGATCTGGTCGGCACCGATGGCAATGACCGGTTCGACCTGAGCGGTGTCAACACAGTCACTGGCCGACGTGCCATCGCGTTGAACGCCGGCAATGACAGTTTCATCGGCAGCAGCACCGGCGACATCGTTCATGGCGGCGCCGGCAATGACGTGATCTATGGTGCGGCCGGTGGCGATATCCTGAACGGTGGCACCGGCCGAGACCGCTTCGTCTATAAATCGATCGCCGACAGCACAGTGGCATCAGCAGGGCGTGACCGCATCGACGCCTTCTCACGGGCCGAAGGCGACCGCGTCGACCTGTCCGCCATCGATGCCGACACGACCACGGCCGGCAATCAGGCCTTCAGCTTCATCGGCACCGGCGGCTATACCGGCACGGCCGGCGCACTGCGCATGGCCGGCACCTCAGGTGGCTGGTTGGTCTATGGTGATATCGATGGCGATCGCCGCAGCGATTTCAGCATTCTCGTCTCGGGCATCGCCACCATATCCGGCGGCGACTTCATTCTGTGACGCCCGCATAGGCCGCATCATATTCCGCCGCATGCGGAATGACCTTGATCATGTCGATCAGGGTTCCGGCCGGGTCGCGCAGGACGAAATGACGCTGCCCGAAGGCCTCGTCGCGGATCGGCAGCAGGACGGCCACATCCGGCCGCGCCTGAAGCCTGGACCACTCGGCATCGACATCCTCGACCTCGATATTGACCAGCACGCCGCCCACCGGCCGGCCATATCCCGTGGGGACGGTCTGGTGGCTGTGGTCCAGCACCGCGATGTTCACGCCCGGATCGGTGCTGTGGCTGATACCAAATCTCGTGAGTCCTGACTCATAGGGGATTCCCAAACGGTCAGGAATTCGATTCAATGATCGCGGACCTGAGGGAGGTTTGCGATGTCAGCAGCAG
>NZ_BMDZ01000149.1 GCF_014636235.1 Tistrella bauzanensis | reverse complement strand
GTGGCCCGCGGGCCCGGTTCTGGGCGCGACGGGGATCAATAGAGCTCTATCGAGCGATTAGTACCGGTTAGCTCAGTGCGTTGCCGCACGTGCACACCCGGCCTATCAACGTGGTGGTCTTCCACGGCTCTCAAGGGAGACCTGGTTTCGAGGGAGGTTTCCCGCTTAGATGCTTTCAGCGGTTATCCCTTCCGGATATAGCTACCCAGCGATGCGACTGGCGTCACAACTGGTGCACCAGAGATCCGTCCATCCCGGTCCTCTCGTACTGAGGACAGATCCTCTCAAGTCTCCTACACCCACGGCAGATAGGGACCGAACTGTCTCACGACGTTCTAAACCCAGCTCACGTACCACTTTAATCGGCGAACAGCCGAACCCTTGGGACCTGCTCCAGCCCCAGGATGTGATGAGCCGACATCGAGGTGCCAAACAACCCCGTCGATATGGACTCTTGGGGGTTATCAGCCTGTTATCCCCGGCGTACCTTTTATCCGTTGAGCGATGGCCCTTCCACTCGGGACCACCGGATCACTATGGCCGACTTTCGTCTCTGCTCGACTTGTCAGTCTCGCAGTCAGGCGGGCTTATGCCATTGCACTCGACAACCGATTTCCGACCGGTTTGAGCCCACCATCGCGCGCCTCCGTTACTCTTTGGGAGGCGACCGCCCCAGTCAAACTACCCGCCATGCAGGGTCCCGGCTCCGGATCACGGAGCGCGGTTAGACACCAAGAACTAAAAGGGTGGTATTTCAAGGATGCCTCCACCTCAGCTGGCGCCGAGGCTTCATAGGCTCCCACCTATCCTACACATTCAGTCCCTAGTGCCACTGCAAAGCTGTAGTAAAGGTGCACGGGGTCTTTCCGTCTGACCGCGGGAACCCCGCATCTTCACGGGGAATTCAATTTCGCTGAGTCGATACTGGAGACAGTGGGGAAGTCGTTACGCCATTCGTGCGGGTCGGAACTTACCCGACAAGGAATTTCGCTACCTTAGGACCGTTATAGTTACGGCCGCCGTTTACCGGGGCTTCGATTCAGAGCGTTAACCCCTCCTCTTAACCTTCCGGCACCGGGCAGGCGTCAGACCCTATACGTCGCCTTGCGGCTTCGCAGAGCCCTGTGTTTTTAGTAAACAGTCGCCACCCCCTGGTCTGTGCCCCCCGCCCCTGGTTGCCCAGGAACGGGGCCCCCTTCTCCCGAAGTTACGGGGGTAATTTGCCGAGTTCCTTCAGTATCGTTCTCTCAAGCGCCTTGGTATACTCTACCTGCCCACCTGTGTCGGTTTGGGGTACGGTCTATTCGTGGGCGTTATTTCCTGGAACAACTTCGCTGCTGGAAACAATCCGATAAGCTCCAACAACTTACGTCATCCGTCACGTCCCACAGGTACAGGAATATTAACCTGTTTCCCATCGACTACAGCTTTCGCTCTCGTCTTAGGGGCCGACTCACCCTGCGCGGATTAGCCTTGCGCAGGAACCCTTGGGCTTTCGGCGACAGAGTTTCTCACTCTGTTTGTCGCTACTCATGTCAGCATTCTCACTTCCGATACCTCCAGGCGCCCTCACGGGTCGCCCTTCACAGGCCTACGGAACGCTCCGCTACCACGCATCTTATCGATGCATCCACAGCTTCGGTGTACGGCTTGAGCCCCGTTACATCTTCGGCGCGGGACAGCTTAACTAGACCAGTGAGCTGTTACGCTTTCTTTAAAGGATGGCTGCTTCTAAGCCAACCTCCTGGTTGTCATGGCCGTCCTACATCCTTTCCCACTTAGCCGTAACTTGGGGACCTTAGCTGGTGGTCTGGGCTGTTTCCCTCTCGACTACGGACCTTAGCACCCGCAGTCTGTCTGCCACGCTGTACTCCTCGGTATTCGGAGTTTGGTTAGGTTTGGTAAGCCGGTGAGGCCCCCTAGCCCATCCAGTGCTCTACCCCCGAGGGTAATCACGTGACGCACTACCTAAATAGTTTTCGCGGAGAACCAGCTATATCCGAGTTTGATTGGCCTTTCACCCCTAGCCACAGGTCATCCCCGTCTTTTTCAACAGACGTGGGTTCGGTCCTCCAGTGCGTGTTACCGCACCTTCAACCTGCCCATGGCTAGATCACCCGGTTTCGGGTCTACTTCGTCCAACTCAAGCGCCCTATTCAGACTCGCTTTCGCTGCGCCTACACCTACCGGCTTAAGCTTGCTGGACAAAGTAACTCGCTGACCCATTATGCAAAAGGTACGCCGTCAGGCTTGCGCCCTCCGACTGCTTGTAGGCATCCGGTTTCAGGAACTGTTTCACTCCCCTCGTCGGGGTGCTTTTCACCTTTCCCTCACGGTACTGGTTCACTATCGGTCGTCAGGGAGTACTTAGGCTTAGAGGGTGGTCCCCCTATTTTCAAACAGGATTTCACGTGTCCCGCTCTACTCAAGGATTTCAAGAGCTACTCTCCATACGGGGCTATCACCCGCTCTGGCCGGCCTTTCCATGCCGTTCTGATCGTGTCTCAAGAAACCACTGGCCTGATCCGCTTTCGCTCGCCACTACTTACGGAGTCTCCGTTGATGTCCTTTCCTCCGGCTACTTAGATGTTTCAGTTCACCGGGTTCGCCTCTCCTGGCTATGTATTCACCAGAAGATACCACTTGCGTGGTGGGTTGCCCCATTCGGAAATCCATGGATCAAAGCTCACTCGCAGCTCCCCACGGCTTATCGCAGCGTGTCACGTCCTTCATCGCCTCCTGACGCCAAGGCATCCACCAGATGCCCTTCTCTTGCTCGAGAGATCCGCCGTCACGTCCAGAACCGGACCCGCGAGCATGCACCCGCAATCCTGCGGTCATGTCACGGTGTCATCGATCGGTTCTGACGCGCGGCCACTCAGCTCGCATTACATCAGACGATCTCATCTCTTCACACTGTCCAAAGAACTTGTGTTCCAGCCAGCCCCTCAGGGCCGGTGGAATATCCGGATCGGAAAACCGATCCCGACCGCATCC
>NZ_BMDZ01000148.1 GCF_014636235.1 Tistrella bauzanensis | reverse complement strand
GACCCCGTCTGCGAGGCTGCATAGCCTCATCAACCAGCGACGTCCGCCGAGCCCTTTTCAACATCGGGCGGGACATCCCCCCGGTCCGTCGACCGGTCCCATGCCGTCGATGCCACCGAGATCATGAATGCCGTTCATCGATCATGTCCTTCTCGTCCGGATACCCAAGACGTGCAGTCAGGAGGTCTGGCGACCAGACAGGCCCTTGCTGCGGGGAAGCGCCTTTGTCATGCTGAAGCATGCAGTCGGCGCTCCAGAACCAGGCTGCCCCGCATGGATTTCGCGACGGCCAGCACGCCCAGATCGATCAGCGGCTCGGCCAGGATGACCGCCAGATACGCAGCCCCGAAGGCAGAGACCGATTGCAGCGTGGCCATGGTGACGCCCTGGCCATAGAGCACCCAGAAAGCCACCCAGGCGACGATGCCGGCCTGATAGGTCACCGACAAGGCAAGCACCTGACGATAGCCAAGGTCGACATAGGGTGTCTGAGGCGCAATCAGCCGGTCGGCGACGTAAGACAGCGCAAACAGCGGCACAAGAAGCGTCGTGACGTTCATGCCGTATTGCGGCAGATCGAATGGGGCAAAGACCAGACCCTGGACCAGCAGACCCAGCGCCAGACCGATTGCCGCCGGCGCCGCGCCGAAGAGCAGGAACAAGGTCGATCCAAGAATCAGATGCACCTCCGACACACCCACTGGCGGATGCGGCAGTACCTGAAACAATCCCAGAACAATGGTGGCAGCAAGACCGCTGCGTACGGCCAACGACATCGCGCCACGCCTGAAGATGTCGTCACGCCCAACTTTCAAGATCATCAGTCCGGCTCCCGCCGCCGTCCCGTAACTCAGAATGATCTTCGCACCATCAACAATGCCCGGTTCGATATGCATCGTTCCGCCTCCTGCCATGCATGTCGGTGAGTCATACCTGCCTGGGGGCATTCACCATGGCTGGTGCCCGGACGCGCTCATCCCACACGTCGCGGAAGCCCCGCTCCCATCAGGTACTGTCATATTCATAATTGTCAGATGACATTATTGCAAAGGAAATATATTTCTACTCGTACCGATCGCCGGACGTGCTGGCGGCCTCGCCGATCCCGCCCTCACCGCAGCGCCACCCGGCCCGGTGCGTCGCAGACCGATGTCTCTTGATGAGGATTCGCGTCATTCCTATCCTGTCTGGACAAATGGGGGGCAACGCTGATGACCAAGATCAAGATCGGCCTGCTGATCTCTCAGAGCGGTCCAACCGGCGTCTGGGCCCCATCCTGTATAAACAGTGCAATTCTCGGCGCCGCCGAGGCCAATGCAGCCGGCGGTATTCGCGGCGCCGAAATTGATCTGGTCGTCCGTGATGCCGGCTGGGAGCCGGCATCGGCCGCGCGACTTGCGCGTGATCTCATCGATGTCGACGGTGTATCGGCAATTGTGGCGATGGTCGCCTCCAACGCGCGGCGCGCGATATCATTTGCCGTGGCCGGGCGCGTGCCGTTCATCTATACGCCGAACTATGAGAGGGACGAGCCCGAGCCGACGATCGCGGTCAGTTCCACAGATGATCATCTGATCCCGCCCATGCTCGCCTGGATCGAACAGCGCTTCCACGCCCGGCGCTTCTTCCTGATCGGCAGCGACTATCGCTGGCCTCGGCGGAGCATGCCGATGGCCGGCCGGATGATCTCGACAACGGGTGGTCATGTGGTCGGTATGCTGGCACGCCCGCTGAACGCCGCCAACATCTGGGATCAACGCGCCATCGAAGACATCCGGAAGACAAAGCCGGATGTGGTGCTGTGTTTCCTGGTCGGTGATCAGGGTATTCCGTTTTATCGGGCGTATGGCGACGCCGGGCTTGCCGCGCTGATCCCGCGATGCGCCATCGCCACAGACGAAACCGTTCTGACCAGTCTCACCCCCGCTGCCATGGAGGGACTTTATGCAGGCGCCTGTTATTTCGCCGCATCCCGCACGCGACCCAATACGGCCTTCATGGAACGCTATTGGTCATCCTTCGGGAGCTATGCCCCGATTCCGAATTTCTATGGCCAGTCGTGTTATGAAGGCATCAGCTTTTCGCTTGGTCTGCTTCAGATGGGCAACACGACCGATCCGCAACGCCTTCTGCACCTGCCGATGAACCAGGTGGCGTATCGTTCGGCGCGCTTCGACACCAGCATGAGCAATCTGGCACGGCGCCTGCCGGTCTATATCGCTGAAGCCGATGGCATGTCCTTCGCGATCATTGCCCGCTTCTGATGTCGCCCGGAACCCCACGGCAGACAAAGGACGCGCCTTTTGCCGCAGCCGCTCGACAGCGGAGATTGCTGACGGGCCGCCGGTTTTTTGGTATCGAAACCCACGCAGGCTACCGGTGGCTGTGGACATCTCCTGATCCGCCCCGTCCCGGAATGCCCGTTGTTCTGACATGCCCGTTGTTCTGTTATGACTGTGCACTCTTTCGGCTCCGCCGGGAAGCGATGAGGAAATGATGATGTCCGGCGACACGCTTCAAACAAATATCGGATTTCTTTTAGCCAGTCTGAACCGGCAGCTTGAGCGCGACCTGGAAGAAAACCTGCGCCCGCTGAAGCTGCCTGTGGATCAGCTTCGGGTGCTTCAGACCCTGGCCTTCGGCAATACAGGCGAAGGACTGAGCATGTCTGAACTCGCCAGGGCTGTTCTTGTCGACGCCTCGACGCTGACCAAGGTGGTCGACCGGATGATATCCGACAGCCTGGTCTACAGGGCGGCCGACCCGGCCGACCGCCGCCGTGTCAAGGTGCTGCTGACCCATAAGGGGGCCAGCCTGCTCAACACGCTGCGTCCTCTGCTCCACCAACAGGAGCAGGATCTTCAGAAGACATTCGAAGTCCTCATGGATGCCCGGAATCCGAAAGACTTCGCGGAACTGCTTGGGCATTTGTACAAGCGGGTCGCCGATCCGCAGTAGCGACGACCAGAATTTCCACGCCCGGATGAGCCTGTTGCAGAATGGGCTCCAACCCTGTCGATGTCCGCTTGCCCCCGCGCTGCGGGGCTGATTCCCTCGGGTGATGT
>NZ_BMDZ01000147.1 GCF_014636235.1 Tistrella bauzanensis | reverse complement strand
GAGGACGGGCCGCCTCACGCCGTCCCAGGCGACGGTGACGCTCTAAACCAGCCCGCCGCGCTCATTGCGCGACAGCCTCCTGAGCGACATTCACTGGGAGGCCTATGCCCGGTTCGAGCGCGCCTATCTGGATGCCGATACCTGCGTCCAGGTGCGTGAGGCCGGCGGCCGGTTCCTGCAATTCGGGCTGGAGAGCATCGCCCCCGCGACCATCAAGGCGATGAAGAAGGGCAACACGCCGGATGAATACGCGCGCAGCCTGGCCAACACCACGGCGGCCGGCATCTGGAACCATGTCTTCTTCATCGTCGGCTATCCGGGCGAGCCGATCCATCACGTGCTGCCGCTGTTCCGCTTTCTCACCGATCGCGGCCGCGATGTGCTGACGGTGAAGCCGACCCGGTTTCAACTGGCGCGGCGCGCGCCGCTGATCCACAGCCCGCCTGAGGGCATCGAGGTGATGCCGGAAGCGGATTGGGATCTGTTCATCAACATCCCGTTCCAGTACACGCAAAGCTGGTGGTGTCGGCGATGCCGCACCGAGCTCGACGCATCGGCGATGGTGATGAAGCAGGGCCGGCCGAAATGCGCCAGTTGCAACAGTTGGGCGGAACGCTGGGCGCCGCTCAGCCGCAAGGCGGTGGATGGCATCTACACCCTGTCCGAAGTGCTGTGCGAACGCCATTGGTCGCATCCGGCGACCAGCCTGTTTCCCTATGTGGCGCGGCTGTTCCTGTCGGAAGAGGAAATGACCGGTTTCGCCGACCGGCTGCCCAGGCTGCGCACCGTTGATGACGACGCGCTGGGGCAGGCCCTGGTGAAAGTGCGTGGCGCATTGGCGCGCGAGGCCGAGATGATCGGCGATATCGGCCGGATCTATGCACAAAGCAGCTTGTCGGTGCCGAAGAGCTTTAACAGCTATGACGATTTCCTGAAGCACTGCATGGCGTGGACCGACGCGGCGGCGGCGTAAGCTGTGCGGCATGGCCGTGTGGTGTCGACGCGGCAGGCGGGCTGAGGCACTATGCGCGGACAGGCGTTTGGAACGAACGTCTGAACGACGATAGAGCCGTCCCGCATCGTCGGCAGCCGCTCATGATCATCGCATGCATGATCACGAGCGTGCGGCCCGCCGGGCAGGGGCGGTCGCCCTGCGAGGAACGCCCTGCCGATGCCTGCCGATGCCCTTTCCGACACGACCGAAATTCCTTTCGACGTCGACCGCCTGGCTGCCTATCTCGACGCAGTGGTGCCCGGCTTCCGCGGCCCGATCCGCCTGCACCGGTTCACCAACGGCCAGTCGAACCCGACCTTCCGGATCGATACCGATGGCGGGGCTTATGTGCTGCGCAAGCAGCCGCCGGGCACCCTGCTGCCCAAGGCACACCAGATCGACCGTGAATTCCGGGTGCTGTCGGCATTGGCCGATACCCCTGTGCCGGTGCCCGCGGCCGTGCATTACTGCGCGGATCCCGGCATCGTCGGCACGCCGTTCTATCTGATGGGGCATGTTCGGGGCGCGACCTTCGGCGATCTGATGCTGCCGGCGCTGTCGCCCGGGCAGCGCCGTGTGGTGATGATCCGGCTGATCGAGACCCTGGCCGCCCTGCACAGCGTGGATGTGAACGCCGTGGGACTTGGCGATTACGGCCGGCCCGGCAGCTTCTATGAACGCCAGATCGCGGTCTGGACGCGGCAGTATCGTGCCGCCGAAACCGACCGGATCGAGGGCATGGAAGCGCTGATCGCGTGGCTGCCGGCCAATATGCCGAAAGATCCTGAACGCACCACCCTGGTGCATGGCGATTTCCGGCTGGAGAACTGCATCGCCGCCGAGGACGGCTCGGCGATCCGCGCCGTGCTCGACTGGGAGTTGTCGACGCTGGGCGAGCCGTTGGCCGATCTGGGCTATCACCTCATGCACCATTACATGCCCGCGTCAGAATTCGGCGGGTATGTCGGTGTCGACACGGCGGCGCTGGGCGTGCCGGGCGAGGCCGAGCTGCTGGACCTTTATGCCCGCCTGACCGGCCGGCCGGCGATCAATGACTGGACCTTCCACGTCGCCTTCGCGCTGTTCCGGTCGGTCGGCATTCTTCAGGGCGTCTATGCCCGCGCGCTGCAGGGCAATGCCTCGTCGCCCTATGCGCTGGAACGCGGCCGCAAAGCCCGGCTGGTCGCCGATGTCGGGCATGCGCTGATCCGCACCCGCGGCTGACGGCCGGGCGCGGCCGGCCCGCGCCTCCATCATCAATCAAGGGACAAGACCATACCGATGACCACCACCAATCCGTTCGATGTCACCGGCCGTGCCATCCTGATCACCGGTGCCAGCCAGGGCCTTGGCGCCAGCTTTGCCCGCACGCTGGCGGCCCATGGCGCGCGTCTGGTGCTTGCCGCCCGCCAGGTCGAGAAGCTGGCGGCGCTGGAAGCCGAAATCACCGCGGCCGGCGGCGAGGCCGCGTCGGTGGCGCTGGATGTCACCGCCGGATCGGCCGCGATCGATGCGGCCGTCGAAGAGGCGACGCGGAAGCTGGGCGGCCGGCTGGACGTGCTGGTCAACAATGCCGGTGTCGCGGTGTCGAAGCCGGTGCTGCAACTGACCGAGGATGACTGGGACCGCACCGTCGACACCAATCTGAAGGGCGCCTTCCTGGTGGCACAGGCGGCGGCGAAGCGGATGGCGGCTGGCAATGGCGGCAGCATCATCAACATCGCCTCTGTGCTGGGCCTGTCGGTGATCGGCAATCTGGTGCCGTATTGCGCGTCGAAGGCCGGCATGATCCACATGACCAAGGCCATGGGGCTGGAACTCGCCAAATCGGGCGTGCGGGTCAACGCCATCGCGCCGGGCTATATCGAGACCGACATCAATGCCGATTTCTTCGAGACCGAGGGCGGCAAGCGGCTGCTGCGCAAGGTGGCCCAGCGGCGCCTGGGTGCCGCATCGGAACTGGATGGCGCGCTGCTGCTGCTGGCGTCCGACGCGTCCAGCTTCATGACCGGGGCGGTGCTGGCCGTGGACGGCGGCTTTACCCTGGGCTAACATTACAGTTGCGTATTTCTCCTGATGTGAGCGAGCTTTGCTTGGGCCTGATGGGTGCGTCGCCAGATTGACCAAGCGA
>NZ_BMDZ01000146.1 GCF_014636235.1 Tistrella bauzanensis | reverse complement strand
GTGGAAGCCTGTTGAATCACGCCAAACTATCGTGCGCCAGAGATTCCGATCACCGCGTTAACCTGAACTCGTTGCCCTGGGCGACATCTGCCTAAGTTGACATCTGCCTAAGTTAAGGACGTCTGGAATATGAGCGACATCAAGCAGGCCCCACTTGAACATGATCTGCCGCGCGCGGCCAAGCTGCCCTGGCAGACCCCGGATCTGGAGGTTCTGACCGTCGGCCAGACGCAGAACAATGGCCTGATACCACCGGGGGACGGCACTTATTCGCCATCGCCCTCTGGAAGCTGAACTGAGCCTGTAATGTCGTTTTTCGCCGGTCTGGCTGGCACGGAACGTGCCGACCCACGGGTCGGCGACAGGCTGGGCGGTATTGCCACCACCTATGGCGGTGGCGGCAAGCCATCGGTCTGGCGGGGCGACGGAGCAGCGCTTGTCCATGTGGCGCGCCCATTCACACCAGAAGACCGGCTGGATCGTTTTCCCACCGCTTTTGCCGGTCATACATCCCGCCTTGTCTTCGACGGACGGCTGGATAATCGTGAGGCGCTGATCGCGGCGCTGAAACTGGCACCGGCCGATGCCGCCCGGCTTGGCGATGGCGGGCTTCTGATGGCGGCGCTGGAGCGCTGGGGCATTGATGCCTGCCCCCGGCTGATCGGGGCCTTTGCCTTCGCCTGGTGGGATGCGGCATCACGCCGGATGATCCTGGCCGTGGATGCGTCCGGCGGTCGTGCGATCTTCGCGCATGATGACGGCAAGCGGCTTTGTTTCGCCACACGGCCGCTGGCGGTGCTGGCTTTCCCGGACATGGCGCGGCAGGTCGACGAGGTGGCGATGGCGCATCTGCTGCTGGGCCGCCCCATCCCGACCGGTGCCACCCCATTTCGCGGCGTCTTCCGGCTGCCGCCGGCGGGGCTGCTGGTCTGGCGCGATGGTGCCTATAGTCTGCGCCGCCAGACCTCGGCCATCGGATCACCTATCGCGACCCGCGGGACTATGTGCATGCCGCCCGCGAGTTGCTGGACCAGGTGACGGCGGCAAACCTGCGGGCCATCGGCCCTGTCGCCTGTCAGTTGTCGGGAGGATTGGATTCCAGCGCGGTGGCGGCGACCGCCGCACGGCTGCGGCAGCCGGAAACGCTGCATACGCTCACATCTTATCCCGACCCCGCCGCATCCATCCCGCAGGAGCGACCGCGCGGTTTCTATAATGAGGTGCCGCTGGCCAGGGCAACGGCGGCCCTTTATCCGAATATCGACGCGCATTTTCTGGCATCCGGCGAGATTTCCCAAGGAGAAGACGAACCGGATCGCCAGTTCTGGGAGTTCGGCATCCCGGTACGGAATTTCACCAATGCCGGCGCGTGGGAACCGCTCTACGCACAGGCCAGAACGCTCGGCGCCTCGGTCGTGCTGGGGGGCCACGCCGGCAACTGCACTCTTTCATGGAAAAGCCAGGCATTGCTGACCGACCTCGCCGCGTCAGGGCGCTTCCTGGCGCTGGCGGGGCAGCTTCGCGGGCTGAAGCGGCACGGGTACGGCGTCTGGCCGCAGGTCCGGCGGAACCTGTTGACCTATGCCGCTCCGGCAAGGTTACGGAAAATGGTGCGGCGGCTGCGCGGCACCGCCGATTTCTGGCGCGAGCGCGCCGTGGCAAGTGATGACTTGGCCGGCAACGTCGATGCCGCCGCCATCACCGACAATATTCTCATCGATACCGGTCGCGGCGACCGCGATCGCCGGCTCCGGCTGGTCTATCTTGAGAAACATTGGTCGAACAGCCAATGGATGGCGGGCCATCCCTATGTCAACGGCTGCGATCTGCGCGATCCGCTGGGGGACCGGCGGCTGGTCGAATTCTGTCTGGCTCTGCCCGATGATATTTGGCAACAGGGCGGGCAGCCCCGGTCCTTCGCCCGTGCGGTGCTGCGCGACCGCCTGCCGACCGAGGTCGCGAACAACCAGAAGCGCGGCTATCAGAATGGCGATTGGTTCCACCGGTTGACCCTGCTGCGCCCCGCCTTCATGGCGGAACTGGACCGGCTGGAAGCGTCGCCGGCGACGCGGCGGATGATCGATCTGCCGCGTATCCGCGCCATCGCTGAGAACTGGCCGGCAAATGCCGACGCCGCCATGGCGCGCGACGCGGAACTGCTCGACCTTTTCGGACGTGGCATCCACTACGGCCGCTTCATCCGCTGGATAGAGGGATCCAACGGCTAGTCATGTCATCCAACGGGCACCCCGTCCCTCGCGGTCGATGCGTCGGATCTCGTGCGACGGGAGCATGCGCCAGCCATCATGCCGGCGGCCATGCAGGACATCGAGTGACGCGGATGTGCGGGATCATTGCGGCGGACCGCACGAGCGTGCGCTATCGATCCGGCGCTCTGATGATGGCGATCTGCGCGATAGGTTGCACGTTCTGGCGCAGGAACGGCAGGGCGCTGGCCAACCGCGAGAAGACACAGCCGCGTTGGCGCGAGGACGGCATGCCCCTGGCCTATCGGCGCTATTCACGCATCTATGCAGCCCTGGAAGCCGAGGCCCACGAGGCCGGGCGCGGCATCTGGGCCGGGCGGTTCGAGGTGCCGGAGCTGTGGCGGCATCGCGGCCGGCAGTGACGCGCCTTGCGCCGCGCGGCCGCGGTGCGCGGCGGATCTCATGCCCGGCATTGCGCCACGATCAGCAGATCATCGGGCAGCAGATCACCGGGCAGCAGATCACCGGGCCGATCGGCGTTCCCGCGCGTCGGCCTCATCCAGCCGATCCAGAATGTCGAGCGCGCCCCCGCCGGTTCGCACCGGCGGCCGCCACGCGGAAGCGGATCTCGGCATCATGGGCGGCCAGGGCGGTGGTGCCCTGTTCCTGCCTGTTGAGGCTGACGCCGCGCGACCCGGCCCGGAACAGCCTGGCATGACGCACAGCCATCTTCGCCATCCTCGCCGCCTCCCGCACCTGCCGCCTGCCGCCTGCCGCCGACCGGCCGATGGCCGCCGGAGGGTTCCGGCGCGCGGGTTTCAACCGCGCCGCCCGCCGATTATGACGGCCGATCCGACCAGGGGAATCGGGTGAAAATTTTAAGCTGCGATGATGCTTGCGAGGAAGTCGTCGTCCCAAGCGGCGACCTTGCGTCGGAG
>NZ_BMDZ01000145.1 GCF_014636235.1 Tistrella bauzanensis | reverse complement strand
TGACCCCGTCTGCGAGGCTGCATAGCCTCATCAACCAGCGACGTCCGCCGAGCCCTTTTCAACATCGGGCGGGACATCCCCATCTATGACGCCTCGGTCGAGACGCCGCTCGGGCGGCGCTACATGACCCAGTTGGCCAAGCATTGGAGCCATCGCTTCGCGGTGACCCATGACGAGCAGACCGCGCTTATCCCGTTCTCCGACACCAGCCGCTGCCGGATGCAGGCCAGCGCCGAGCGGCTGTCGATCGTGGTCGAGGCCGAGGAGGCCGAGACGGCGGAGCGGTTGACCGGGGTGGTCGCCGAGCATCTGAACCGCTTCGCGTTCAAGGAGCCGCTGGTCATCTCATGGAGCCTGCGCGCATGAGCCCGCTCATCCGCCTGCGTGGGGTCGCCCTGTCGGCGATGCTGGCCATGGCCGCGATCGCACCGGCCGCGGCCGAGCCGGTGACCGTCACCGATATTGCCGGGCGCACCGTCACCATCGAGGCGCCGGCATCGCGGCTGCTGCTGGGCGAGGGCCGCGATCTGGTGGCGCTGGCCCTGGTCCATCCTGAACCCGTCTCGGTGCTGGCCGGCTGGCTGGGCGACCTGCAGCGGCTCGACCGCGCCACCTATGACCTGTTCCGCGCGCGGTTCCCGGCGATCGAGCAGGTGCCGATCGTCGGCGCCACCAGCAAGGAGAGCTTCTCGATCGAGAAGGCGCTGTCGGTGGCGCCCGATCTGGCGGTGCTGGGCTATGCCGGCCACGGTCCGTCGCCGCGATCGAAAGAGGTCATCGACCGGCTGACCGAGGCCGGCATTCCGATCGTGTTCGTCGATTTCCGGGGCAAGCCGATCGAGAACACGGTGCCGAGCCTGAAGATTCTGGGGCAGGTGCTGGGCCAGGAAGAGCGGGTCGGACGCTATATCGACCTCTATGAACAGCGCCTGGCGGTGATCCGCGACCGGGTCGCGGCATCGGATGCGGCGCGCCCGAAGGTGCTGCTCGACATGCGCCCGACGGTCGATGCCGGCTGCTGCGGGTCTCCGGGTAAAGGCAATCTGGGTGATTTCATCGATCTGGTCGGCGGCCACAATATCGGTGCCGATGTGCTGCCGGGGCCGCTTGGCCAGCTCGACGCCGAATATGTGCTGGCGACCGATCCCGATATCTACATCGCGACCGGTACCGCCAATGGCCAGGAAACCGGTGGTGTACCGATGGGGGCGGGGGTCGATGTGGCGACCGCGCGCGCCGGACTTGAGGCGGTCACCGCCCGCACGCCGGTGAACGCGTTGACGGCGGTGGCCGATGGCCGGGTCTACGGGCTGTGGCACAGCTTCTATAACTCGCCGCTCAATCTGGTGGCGATCGAGGCCATGGCCGGATGGCTGCGCCCCGACCTGTTCGCCGATCTGGACCCGGCGGCCACGCTGGATCTGATCAATCACGATTTCCTCGCGGTGCCGCTGGGCGGCGTCTATGCGGTTTCCCTGAACGACCCTGCCGGATGACACCATCTGCCCTTGCCGCGCGTGCCGGTCATCGCCGGCACCTGCTTCGCCGGGCGCTGACAGTGGCAGCGCTCGGCCTTCTGCTGTTCGCGGCCTTCATCGCCGACATCACCACCGGTGTCTCGGGGATGGGGCCGGCCACGGTGCTGGGCGGGCTGATCGACCCCGACAGCCTGACCCGAACCCAATCAGTGATCCTGTGGCAGGTGCGCCTGCCACAGGCGCTGATCGCCGTGCTCGTGGGGGCGGCACTGGCACTGGCGGGGGTGGAGATGCAGACCATCCTGTCGAACCCGCTGGCCAGCCCGTTCACGCTGGGCGTGTCGTCGGCGGCGGCATTCGGTGCGGCGCTGGCGATCGTGCTGGGGCTGGGCGTGCCGGGGGTATCGCCCAATTGGATCATATCGGCCAATGCCTTCGTCTTCGCCTTCGCATCGGTGCTGCTGTTGCAGGCGCTGGCGCGGATGCGCGGCGCCGGCATCGAAACCCTGGTGCTGTTCGGCATCGCGCTGGTCTTCGCCTTCAACGCGCTGACCGCGATGATCCAGTTCGTGGCCTCGCAGGAAGCGCTGCAGCAACTGGTGTTCTGGAGCATGGGCTCGCTGGCCCGTGCCGACTGGAACAAGGTCGGCATCCTGGCGCTGGTGCTAGGCGTGGTGCTGCCCTGGTCGCTGGCGCAGGCGCCGGCGATGACCGCCCTCAGGCTGGGCGAGGAACGGGCGCTGAGCTTCGGGCTGCATGTGCCACGCCTCAGATTCCTCAGCCTGCTCAGGGTCAGCCTGCTGTCGGCGACCGCGGTGGCGTTTGTCGGCACCATCGGCTTCGTCGGGCTGGTCGGTCCGCATCTGGCGCGGCTGTTGCTGGGCGAGGATCACCGTTACCTGCTGCCGGCCAGCGCGCTGGCCGGGGCGCTGGTGATGTCGCTGTCGAGCCTGGCCGGCAAGCTGCTGCTGCCGGGCGTGACCGTGCCGGTCGGCATCGTCACCGCCCTGATCGGGGTGCCGGCGTTTCTGGCGCTGATCCTGTCGCGCCGGGAGCGTCGCTGATGTCCGCCGGAGTGACGCCGATGACCCACGCGCCGACCGATCTGTTGAGCCTGCATGGCGCCACCGCCGGCTATCGCCGCCGGCCGGTGGTGCGCGATGTCGATCTGGGGCCGTTGCCGCCCGCCAGCATCACCGCCCTGGTGGGGCCGAACGGCGCCGGCAAGTCGACCCTGCTGAAAGGGCTGGCCGACGCCATGCCCATGGCCGGGCGGGTGATGCTGGGCACGACCGACCTGCTGGCCCTGGCACCGAAGGCACGGGCACGGTTGGTGGCGCATATGCCCCAGGCGCTGCCCGACCGGGTGGCCCTGACCGTGCTGGATGCGGTGATCGGCGCCCGGCGCGCCAGTCCGGCCGGCGCGCCGTCGCCCGAGCTTGCCGACATCGACGACACCGATCGCGCGGTGGCGGTGCTCGACCGGCTGGGCATCGCCGATCTGGCGCTGGAACCGCTGGACCGGCTGTCGGGGGGCCAGCGCCAGATGGCGGCGCTGGCCCAGGCGCTGGTCCGTGACCCGCGCATTCTGCTGCTGGATGAACCGACCAGCGCGCTGGACCTGCGCCACCAGTTCCAGGTGATGGCAACCGTGGCGGCGCTGGCCCGAGACCGCGCCATGCAGGTGATCGTGGTTCTGCACGATATCGATCTCGCCTGCCGCTGGGCCGACCGGATCGCGGTGCTGGGCCAGGGGCGCCTGACCGCCTTCGGCCCCCCCCGCCACCGCCATCACCCCCGCCATCCTCCGCGACGTCTGGGGCGTCGCCGCATCGGTCACGCCCGACGAGCGCGGCCGGGTGCGGGTGCAGGTGGAGGGGCTGGCCTGAGCGGAGCGGGCAATTTTCGGCAGCGTTAAGGAGCCTGTTGCAGAATGGGCTCCAACCCTGTCGATGTCCGCTTGCCCCCGCGCTGCGGGGCTGATTCCCTCGGGTGAGGT
>NZ_BMDZ01000144.1 GCF_014636235.1 Tistrella bauzanensis | reverse complement strand
GCGAACCAGACATTCCATGACCCTCCGAATCATGGTCACCCATTGATTCAGAACTTTAGGAAATACGCAACTGTAATGCTAGTTTAAACCACAATCCCGCGACAGCTCGATGAAATGTTGGGGGCGTGCATGTGTCTGTGGCATCACCCGCCCCTTGGCTGCTAGCCTCTGACGACCGATCAACCGCAGGACCGCCCGATGACCACACGCGACCCTGCCTATCTGAAGGCCAAGACCTATCTGCTCGACGGGCTGGATGATGGCCGCTGGAAGCCGGGGGACAAGCTGCCCTCGGAACGGGATCTCGCGCGGTTGCTGGTGCTGGACCGCAATCTGGTGCGCCATGCGTTGATGTCGCTGGAAGGCGAGGGGCTGGTGATGCGGCTGGATCGGCGCGGCTGGTTCGCCACCCCGCCACGGCTCGCCTTCGATCCGGGCGCCCATGTCAATTTCGCCCGCGCCGCCCGCGATCAGGGCCGGGTGCCGAGCTGGGCGTCGCTCGATCATGGTATGGTGCCGCTGCCCGGCCCCGAGGCCCGGATGATGGGGCTGGTCGCCGGCTCCATGGCGTTGCGCACCCTGGCCTGGGGGGCGCTCGACGGCGTGCGGGTGTATGTCGAGGAAACCTTCTACGCCCCCCGGCTCGGCCCCGCCGGTGCGGGTGCCGCCGATGCCGGGCGTGCCGATACCTGGCGTGCTGGCCCGGACGCCACCACCGACTGGCAGGACCGCCCGACCACCGAGTTGTGGATGACCGAATTCGGCATCACTCCGGTGCAGAAACATCTGCTGGTCCGCCCGGTGCGGTTGGCGGGTGATGTGCTGGACATCCTGGGGCTGGCCCCCGGCGCGCCGGGGGTCTATATCCGCCGGATCAAGACCGACGGCGCCGGCGCCGTGATCGAGATCGATCATGAATACTGGCGGTTCGACGCGGTCGAATTCAGAATGTGAGACCGGACCGGCCGATCGCGGATCCTCGATGGCCGGCCGCCCAGTCAGGAGAGACCCGATGAAGACCCGCGCCGCCGTCGCCTTCGCGCCCAACACGCCGCTCGAAATCGTCGAGCTCGACCTGGAAGGCCCCAAAGCCGGCGAAGTTCTGGTCGAGATCATGGCCACCGGCATCTGTCACACCGATGCCTATACCCTGTCGGGCAAGGACAGCGAGGGCGTGTTTCCCAGTATTCTGGGGCATGAGGGCGCCGGCATCGTGCGCGAGGTCGGCGCCGGCGTCACCTCGGTGAAGCCCGGCGATCATGTCATTCCGCTCTACACGCCGGAATGCCGCCAGTGCAAGACCTGCCTGTCGCAGAAATCCAACCTGTGCACGGCGATCCGCGCGACCCAGGGCAAGGGGCTGATGCCCGACGGCACCAGCCGATTCTCGCTGAAGGGCCAGCCGATCCACCATTACATGGGCTGCTCGACCTTCTCGAACTTCACGGTCATGCCCGAGATCGCGGTGGCGAAGATCCGCGAGGACGCGCCCTTCGACAAGGTCTGCTATATCGGCTGTGGCGTCACCACCGGCATTGGCGCCGTGATCTATACGGCCAAGGTCGAAGCCGGTGCCGACGTCGCGGTGTTCGGGCTGGGTGGCATCGGCCTGAACGTCATCCAGGGCGCGCGCATGGTCGGCGCCGACAAGATCATCGGCATCGACATCAACCCGTCGAAGCGGCCGATGGCCGAGGCCTTCGGCATGACCCATTTCATCAACCCCAAGGAGATTGGCGCCGACAAGGTGGTGCAGGCGATCACCGATCTGACCGGCGGCGGGGTCGATTATTCCTTCGACTGCACCGGCAACACCACGGTGATGCGTCAGGCGCTGGAATGCTGCCATCGCGGCTGGGGCCAGTCGATCATCATCGGGGTCGCCGAGGCGGGGCAGGAAATCTCCACGCGCCCGTTCCAGCTTGTCACCGGCCGGGTGTGGCGCGGCTCGGCCTTCGGCGGCGCGCGCGGCCGCACCGATGTGCCGAAGATCGTCGACTGGTACATGGACGGCAAGATCAACATCGACGACCTGATCACCGATGTGATGCCGCTGGAGCAGATCAATAATGGCTTTGATCTGATGCACGAGGGCAAGTCGATCCGCTCGGTGGTGGTGTACTGATCATGACGATCAGGGATTTCAAGACCCTCTCCACCAATCGCTGCTTCGACGGCGTCCAGGGTGTCTACAGCCATGCCTCGACCGAGACCCGCACGACCATGCGGTTCTCGGTTTTCACGCCGCCGCAGGCCGCACACGGGCCAGTGCCGGTGGTGTGGTTCCTGTCGGGCCTGACCTGCACCGAGGAGAATTTCACCGTCAAGGCCGGCGCCCAGCGGGTGGCGGCCGAGCTGGGGCTGATGCTGGTGGCACCCGATACCAGCCCGCGCGGCGTGGATGACGGCGGCGAGACCGTGCCCGACGATCCCGATGGCGCCTGGGATTTCGGGCTCGGCGCCGGGTTCTATGTCGATGCGACCGAGGCGCCGTGGGCGCGCAACTACCGCATGTTCTCGTATGTCGCGACCGAGCTTCCGCAGTTGATCGAGGCGGAATTTCCGGCCGATATGGCGGCACAGGGCATCATGGGCCATTCGATGGGCGGCCATGGCGCGCTGACCCTGGCGCTCCGCCATCCCGGCCGCTTCCGGTCGGCCTCGGCCTTCGCGCCGATCACCTCGCCGCTGAACTGCCCGTGGGGCGAAAAGGCGCTGGGCGGCTATCTCGGCCCCGACCGCAGCCTCTGGCGCGCCCATGACACCACGGCGCTGATCGCCGATGGCGCGCGCTGCCCGCATATCCTGGTCGATCAGGGCCTGGCCGACGGCTTCCTCGGCGGCCAGTTGAAGCCGCAGCTTCTGGAAGAGGTGTGCATGGCCACCGGCCAGCCGCTGACGCTGAACCGGCGCGAGGGCTATGACCACAGCTATTACTTCATCGCCAGCTTCATGGAAGATCATCTGCGCTGGCATGCGGGGGCATTGAAGGATTGACCGCCGCCGCGCCCGCGCCCGTGCCCGTCCGCGACGGCCGCATCGCGCCGGTGCTGATCCTCAGCACCGGGCGTTGCGGCTCGACGATGATCTCGGCGCTGCTCAACCAGCATCCGCGGGTGTTGAGCCTGTCGGAGTTTTTCGTGCCGTTGGGGCCGGCGGCCTTCACCGGCGCCCGGCGCGACGGCGCCTGGATGTGGGATCTGTTCAGCCGCCAGAGCCCGGCCCTGCACGCCATGCTGAAGGATGGCGAGGTGGTCGATGAGATGCTGTATCCGCTGGGCCAGCCTGGCGCCCGCTATCGGGCCGCCGACATTCCGCCGATTGCGATGGTGACCCTGCCGCATCTGACCGACCGGCCTGACGACTTGTTCGACGAACTGGCGCCGGTGATGCGCGAGCGCCCGGCGATGCCGCTGGCGGCGCAGTATCAGGGGCTGTTCGATCATCTGATGGCACGGTTCGGCCGCGATGTCTGGGTGGAACGCTCAGGAGCCTGTTGCAGAATGGGTCTTCGGAATGTGTCGCGATCGCAGTGAGATCCGCCCTTGAGCCTGCGGCCGGCGCCTGA
>NZ_BMDZ01000143.1 GCF_014636235.1 Tistrella bauzanensis | reverse complement strand
ATCACGAGACCACCGGCACGGTGACGGTGGTGATCACCGCGACCGATGCCGGCGGGTTGTCGGCCTCGACGCTGCTGACGATCGCGGTCGGGGACGTGAACGAGGCGCCGGTGGCACCGGTTCTGACCGGCGATACGGTTCAGGGCGGCGATGACGGCGCGATCGTGGGCCGGGTGACGGCGAGCGATCCGGACGCGGCCAGCGGCCCGAACGGGCGGCTGACCTATACGGTCGACGATGCGCGGTTCGAAATCGTGGGCGGTGTGCTGAAGCTGCGCGAGGGCGTTGTCATCTCGGCGGCGGATGCGGCCTCGGTCGATCTGGTGATCACGGTCACCGATGGCGGCGGGTTGAGCGCGCAGACCGCGGTGACGCTGACGGTGCGGCCCGACACGACACCGCCGGTGCCGGTGATCGCGGATGGCCGGGTTGACGAGAACAGCCCTGGCGCGGTTGTGGGGGTGATCGGCTTCCTGGAGGATGTCGACCCGGGCGTGGATGTGACGCTGACGGTGGATGATGGGCGGTTCGAGATCGTGGAGATCGACGGCCGCCAGGTTCTGAAGCTGCGTGATGGCGTGTCGCTGGACCATGAGGCGGCGGACCGCCTGACCCTGCTGCTGACCGCGACCACGATCGAGGGCGCGCGCTCGGCGGTGGTGACCATCGCGGTCGGCGATGTGAACGAGGCGCCGACGGCGCCGGTGCTGTCGAACACGACGGTGCGTGAAGACGCGCAGGTGATCGGGACGGTGACGGCGAGCGACCCGGATGCGGGTGACACGCTGAGCTTCACGGTCGATGATCCGCGCTTCGAGATCGTCGACGGCGTGCTGCAACTGGCTGGCGGTGAGTTCCTCGATTACGAGACCGAGCCGTTCATCGACCTGACGATCACCGCGATCGACGCCGAGGGTCTTGAGACCAGCAGCGTGATCCGGATCACGGTGACCAATGTCGCCGAGGCGCCGACGGTGCCGCAGCTCGACAATGATCAGGTGGTTGAGAACCTCCCCGGCGCAGTGATCGGCACGGTGAGTGTCGAGCAGGATCCGGATGGCGCCGGTGTCACCTTCACGGTCGACGATGCCCGGTTCGAGATCGCGGGCGGGGTGTTGAAGCTGCGGGATGGCGTGTCGCTCGATTACGAGACCGAGCCGCAGGTGTCGCTGGTGATCACCGGCCGGGCCGCGAACGGTATCGAGGTCAGCAGCGATATCACCATCCAGGTCACGAACGAGAACGAGGCGCCGACGGCGCCGGTGCTGTCGAACACGACGGTGCGTGAAGACGCGCAGGTGATCGGGACGGTGACGGCGAGCGACCCGGATGCGGGCGACACGCTGAGCTTCACGGTCGACGATCCGCGCTTCGAGATCGTCGACGGCGTGCTGCAACTGGCTGGCGGTGAGTTCCTCGATCATGAGACCGAGCCATTCATCGACCTGACGCTGACCGCGATCGATGCCGAGGGTCTTGAGACCAGCAGCGTGATCCGGATCACGGTGACCAATGTCGCCGAGGCGCCGACGGTGCCGCAGCTCGACAATGATCAGGTGGTTGAGAACCTCCCCGGCGCAGTGATCGGCACGGTGAGTGTCGAGCAGGATCCGGATGGCGCCGGTGTCACCTTCACGGTCGACGATGCCCGGTTCGAGATCGCGGGCGGGGTGTTGAAGCTGCGGGATGGCGTGTCGCTCGATTACGAGACCGAGCCGCAGGTGTCGCTGGTGATCACCGGCCGGGCCGCGAACGGTATCGAGGTCAGCAGCGATATCACCATCCAGGTCACGAACGAGAACGAGGCGCCGACGGCGCCGGTGCTGTCGAACACGACGGTGCGTGAAGACGCGCAGGTGATCGGGACGGTGACGGCGAGCGACCCGGATGCGGGCGACACGCTGAGCTTCACGGTCGATGATCCGCGCTTCGAGATCGTGGACGGCGTGCTGCAACTGGCGGGCGGTGAGTTCCTCGATCATGAGACCGAGCCGTTCATCGACCTGACGATCACCGCGATCGACGCCGAGGGTCTTGAGACCAGCAGCGTGATCCGGATCACGGTGACCAATGTCGCCGAGGCGCCGACGGTGCCGCAGATCGACAATGATCAGGTGGTTGAGAACCTCCCCGGCGCAGTGATCGGCACGGTGAGTGTCGAGCAGGATCCGGATGGCGCCGGCGTGACCTTCACGGTCGACGATGCCCGGTTCGAGATCGCGGGCGGGGTTCTGAAGCTGCGGGATGGTGTCTCGCTCGATTACGAGACCGAGCCGCAGGTGTCGCTGGTGATCACCGGCCGGGCCGCGAACGGTATCGAGGTCAGCAGCGATATCACCATCACTGTGACCGACGAGAACGAGGCGCCGACGGCGCCGGTTCTCAGCGGCAATGCGGTTGCCGAGAACGTTGCCGGCGCGGTGATCGGGACGGTGACGAGCGGCGATGTCGATGCCGGTGACACGGTCGAGCTGACGGTCGATGACGCGCGGTTCGAGATCGTGGACGGTGTTCTGAAGCTGCGTGACGGGGTGTCGCTGGATTTCGAGACCGAGGCGACGGTCGATCTGGTGATCACGGCCACGGATGCGGGCGGGTTGTCTGCGACGCGGTCGGTGACGATCACGGTTGTGGATGACGGGGTGACGGCGCCGCTGCCGGTTCTGAGCGGCGGGCAGGTGCTTGAGAATGCGGCTGGAGCCGTGATCGGGACGCTGCCCTCGGGCAATGGTGCGGTGTACACGGTCGATGATGCGCGCTTCGAGGTGATCGATGCGGCGGGCGTGCCGACGCTGAAGCTGGTGGACGGTGTCAGCCTGGATCGCGAGGCGGCCTCGGAAATTACAATCCGGATCACGGCGTCGGTGACGGAAGGCGATACCGCGTCGGCGGATGTGCTGATCCGGGTTCTGGACGTGAACGAGGCGCCGTCGGCGCCGGTTTTGGCCGGCAACACTGTGGCCGAGAACGCGGCGGGCGCGGTGATCGGCCGGGTGACGGCGAGCGATCCGGATGCGGCGGGCAGCAGCAATGGCCGGCTGAGCTTCACGGTCGATGATGCGCGGTTCGAGATCGTCTCGGGCGTGCTGAAGCTGAAGGACGGGATCAGCCTGGATCGCGAGGCGGCGTCGAGCGTCGATCTGGTGATCACGGTGACCGATGGCGGCGGATTGAGCGCGCAGCGGAGCGTGACGATCACGGTCGACGACGCGAACGAGGCGCCGTCTGCGCCGGTGATCGGCGGCGGCACGGTTGCGGAGAACGCGGCGGGCGCCGTTGTCGGGACGGTGACGGCCGGTGACCCGGATGGCGATGCGTTGAGCTTCACGGTCGATGACGCGCGCTTCGAGGTGGTCGGCGGCCAGTTGAAGCTGCGTGACGGGATCAGCCTGGATCACGAGGCTGAGCCGTCGGTGACGGTGGTTGTGACGGCTGCGGATGCCGGCGGTCTGACGGCGTCGACGCTGGTGACGATCAGCGTCACCAATGTGAACGAAGCGCCGGCGGTGCCGGTGCTGGATGGCACCAGTGTCGCCGAAGGCGTTGCCGGTGCGGTGGTCGGGCTGGTGACGGTGGATGATCCGGATGCCGGCGACACAGTGAGCTTCACGGTCGATGACGCGCGGTTCGAGATCGTGGACGGTGTTCTGAAGCTGCGCGACGGGGTGTCGCTGGACTTCGA
>NZ_BMDZ01000142.1 GCF_014636235.1 Tistrella bauzanensis | reverse complement strand
TCGCTTGGTCAATCTGGCGACGCACCCATCAGGCCCAAGCAAAGCTCGCTCACATCAGGAGAAATACGCAACTGTAATGCTAATGGGTCGGGCGCTATCATCCCCCGATCACCCGCGCTTCCGGAGCCGCTCTCATGCGTTTCGTGCTCATCGGCCTCGATGGCCTGCGTCCCGAACTGGTGACACCCGCGCGGATGCCGGCGCTGTCACGGCTGATGGCCGAGGGTTGCGTGCTGGGCCGCCAATCCGCCTCCTTCCCGACCGAGACCTATGTCAACCTGCCGACCCTGGTCACCGGCGCCCGGCCATCGGGCCACGGCATGGTGGCGAATTTCTTCCTCGACCCCCGGGTCGATGCCCGCGAGCGGTTCGAGGGTTTCGACATCGCCAAGATCGAGAAGGCGACCGCCGCCTATGACGGCCGGCTGTACACCACACCCACCCTCGGCGAGATGCTGGCGGCGGATGGCCGGCGGCTGAAGGTGCTGTCGGCCAATTCGGCCGGCAGCGTGCGGCTGAAGCAGCCGGTCACGCTTCTGGATGCGCTGTGCCTGTCGGTCCACCAGCCCGCGGCCTCGTTTCCCGTGGCCGAGGTTCAGGCGATCATCGACCGGGTGGGTCCGCCGCCGGCGCCCAAATCCTATCCCGATATCATAGGCGGGCGCTGGATGACCGATGCCTTCCTGGCCGCCATCGCCCCCGACCTGCCGGATGTCACCATCCTGTGGTATGGTGAGCCGGATAACGCCTATCACATCTTCGGCATCGGATCCGACACCGCCCTTGACGCGATGCGCGCAGTGGATGACGAGATCGCCCGGCTGGTCGCGTGGTGGCAGGCGGAAGGCCGCGACCGCGACGTTCAACTTGTGGTGGTGTCTGATCACGCCCATATCACCCAGACCCGCCGCATCGATCTGGCCGCCCAGTTGCGCCATGCGGGCTTCACCGTCGACCGTCATCTGGCCGATGGCGCCGATATCGCATTGGTGCCCGGCTATTGCGGCAATCTGCTGGTCCGCGACCGGGCGCCGGCGCTGGCGGCCCATGTGGCGGCGGCGCTGATGGAGATGGACGAGATCGGCATGGTGTTCTCGGGCCCCGCCGCGCCGGCAGCACCACGTGTGCCCCGCCGGCCCGAGGGCATCGTCGCCGAGGGCATCATTCCTGGCACATTCGACCGGCGGCTGGTGGGGATCGACCACCCCCGCGCGGCCGATCTGGTATTCATCCTGCGCAACAGCGACCAGGCCGACCAGTGGGGGCTCGCCGGCACCTGCCTGCACGACAACAGCCTGGGCGACGGGGTCGGCATCAATGGCGGGCTGCACCCGGCCGAGATCCGCAGCCTGGCGGTGTTTGCCGGCAGCGCCTTCCGCGCCGGCGCCGTGGTCGATACCGCGACCGGCATGGCCGATATCGTGCCGACCCTGCTGGCGCTGACCGGCCAGGCCGGCCGGATCGCCGCCGCTCCCCATGGCGGCCGGCCGGTATGGGAGGCGATGGCCGATCCGGCGGCGGCCGCACGCCTGAACCGGATCGACCCGGCCGCCATCGCCGATGCCGTCGCCCGCCCCGATACCATACAGACCCTCACCACCGGCACCGGCCGCTTCACGCAGAGCCTGGACCGGCTGATCCGCGACGACCGGGCCCATGTCACCGCCGGCCGCCGGCTCTGAACCGACGGCGGCCGTGGCAGGGCGCGGCGGTGACATCACCGCGATATCGCGCGGGCATGTCTGGTTCCCGGCGCGATAAACCCTTATCTTGAATGCCATGACACAATCGCGCCGGTCCGCTTTCCATCCGCTTCGCCTCGCCACCGCCTCGCTGCTGGCGGCGATGGCGGCCAGCTGCGCGCCCATGGCGCATGAGCCTGACGATCTGCCGCCCGAGGGGATCATCCTGCCCAGCACCGATCCGATCATCGTGATGACGCCCGATGGCCGGCCGGTGCCGGCTGATCCCGGCCTGGACCAGCCGATCCTCCATGATCCGGCCGTGTGGCAACCGGTGGTGTGGCCGCCGGGCAGTGTGGCGCCACAGCCGCCGGCCGCGGTCGACGCGCTGCTCGATGCCGGCATGGCGCGGCGGTTCGAAACCATGGCGCGGCTGAAGGCCGACAACCGGGTGACCGCGAAACTGGCCGCCGACCGCCGGGCGGTCAATCTGGGCGGGCTGCTGCCGCTGTCCTATCCAGCCTCGGTCACCATCGATCCGCTGATGCCGGCCCCCACCCCGGCCGAGACCATGGCCCGGTTCCGGGCGCTGGACCAGATGGTCGTCGATCGGGTGATGACCCAGGGCGAGGCCCAGGCGGAACGCGCCCGCATCGTCGATGCGGTGCTGCCGCCGGCACCACCCCAGCCGCTGCCGGCGCCACAGGTGATGACCGCGACCGAACTGGCCGACCATGGCCGGCGCATCGACGCCTGGCTGCGCCGTGGCCTAATCACGGTCACCGAGGCCAGCGCCGAGCGCAGCCGGGTCATCGATCTGACCCGCCAGATCGAGATGCAGGCGGCGATGCAGGCAGCACCGGAGCCGGCGCCACCGGTCGAGCCGCTGGCCCCATCGCCTTCCATACCCCCTGCGACACCGGCCCTGCCCGTGCATGACGGACCCGCCGCGCCCCCGCGCGAGCTGCCGCCGCCACAGATCACCCCGGCCACCCCCACGCCGCCGGTTCTGCCCGCCGGCTATCCGGGCCTCGCCCCCTATCCCGGCGAGACGGTGCCCGAGCCGGGCCGGCCGGTCAGTCTGGTGCCGGCGACAGGGTGATCGGCGACGGCCAGCCTGGGTGGGCGGCGGTTTGAATGAGTTTATCCATTTTTACCGGAAATCTGGTATAAACGGGTAAATTCGTTATAGGAGGCGCCATATGGATCCGGTTCGCAATCCATTCGCACCTGGCGCGGGCAATCCACCGCCTGAACTTGCCGGTCGTTCGGCCGTTCTCGACGGTATCGGCGTCACCCTCCGCCGCATCGCCCTGGGCAAGCCTGCTCAAAGCAGCATTCTGGTGGGGCTTCGTGGGGTTGGCAAAACCGTATTGCTGACACGTATCGACGACACCGCCCAGCGGGAAGCATTCAAAACGCTCTATATCGAAGCGCATGAGGACAAATCCCTTCCGGAGCTTCTGGTTCCAGGACTGCGGAAAATACTGATCTCACTGAGTCTGATTGAGTTGGGCAGGAGTTCGGCACGGCAGGCCCTTCGCGTTCTGAGCGGTTTTGTCAGGTCGATCAAGATGAAAGTGCACGACATAGATCTTGAGCTGGGAATTGATCCGGAAATCGGGGCGGCGGATAGCGGTGATCTTGAGGCGGACCTGCCAAGTTTGTTCTTATCGATCGGGCGGGCCGCAAAATCAGCCGGCGCCCCGATCGTCATACTGATCGACGAAATGCAGTATCTCAAAAAAAAGGAATTCAGCGCGCTCATCATGGCCATCCATCGCACCAGCCAGGCGAATCTGCCTGTCACACTGGTGGGAGCCGGGCTACCACAGATCCTTGGATTGGCCGGCGATTCCAAATCTTACGCCGAACGTCTTTTCAAGTATCCGAAGATTGGGGCACTTGATGAACATGACGCACGAGATGCCATCCTGGGGCCCATAGAGCCTGTTGCAGAATGGGTCTTCGGAATGTGTCGCGATCGCAGTGAGATCCGCCCTTGAGCCTGCGGCCGGCGCCT
>NZ_BMDZ01000141.1 GCF_014636235.1 Tistrella bauzanensis | reverse complement strand
CGCGCGAGACCCCCGCCAAGCTCCCAAGCCGTCAGCAGACGGCGTCAAACCATGGGTAGCGGGCATTCGGCAACAGCCTCTTAGGTTTATTATAATCTTTATATTATTTCGACGCATGCGGTCAGCGTCACATTCGCTCACCGCTTAGAAACCGGCCGTCCTGACTGGGCGATGAACGCGAATTCATGACAACAAAGTCGCCTGAATCGAAGCCGTCGGCCGATTCAAACACAACCGTCTGGGGATAAGCTGATGCGGGAGAAATCGAACGTCCTCCGCAGCTTTCAAATGTGGCGCTCGATAATTGCGAGACGCTGTTCGCCCCACTGAACGAGACATTGCCGAGGCGTTGCTCCGGCTCCAGGGCACGGCAGAATATCATCCCGTTCATGGCTCCTGCTCATAAGCAGGCGGCCGAGAACCGATCCCAATTGTCAAAACGATATCCTGACTGCTTGCCCTGCAATCAGCACCCAATGGCGGGCCGCGACCGATAGTGATGATCACTACGTTTACGCTATAGCACTATGAGTCTGCCTCAAAGGTCGGGAGATTGCGACCGTCACTTCTTCGCCCCAGGAACCTGCCGGATATAGAGATTTACGTCATCATCGACCTGATTTGACGGCCACGACTTTCCGGTGCGAATAAATCCATGTCGCGCGAGAAGCCGCTGCGAAGGGTCGTTCTTGAGCTGGATCGTTGCAAACAGTTCCATGTCTTTGCCAGAGCTGATGAGACTCGCCAGCACTCGGTCGCCATAGCCCCGCCTTCGGTGCTCGTCGGCAGTATGTAAATATCCTATTTCACCCAGATACTCCGCTTGCGGGAGTGGGATGCCGGAATCCTCCGCTACGTGGGCCTGATGTTCGGGATTGCATTTGACCGCGCCTGTAGCGATCAACTCGCCATCCTTGTAAAGGAAAGCCAGCAAGTGCGCTTGTGCAATCCGACCTGACAAGCCATTCGGAGTAACTTGCGGATCACGCAGCACCAGTTCCTTGAATTTCTCCAGCTCTTCGGGAGTGGCATCCTTCCCGGCTTTCACGGCCAACTCAATCATTGGCATCCATCCACCTCACCGTCCCCACGACTGATAGCCTTACTCCACACCGTCACTCCTTGGCCACGACGGTGTCATAGAGGCCGTAGTGGGTTAGCCCCTTATGGCTTTCGATGCCCGTATAGCGAAGTGAGGCGTCCTCATAGCGGCGGAACGCGAAGACGGCCTCGTTCATCCGCTCGGTGTTGAAAACCTTGAGGCGCACCAGCAGGTGGAAGTCGGCCACCGTCAAGCCGGTTACCGCAAGAAACAGGTCTGGTTCCAGCTTGGTGATAACATCCTGTAGTGTGTTCTCGCGGAAGTCGGTGAGATACATGAAGGCCGGGATGCGCGTCGCGAACTTGATGAGCTTTTCCTGAACGAGCTTGCGCTTGGACTTGTATTCCCTTTCCTCGTCCGTCAGCTCCTTCTTTTCCTTCGGCGTCAGCTCGCCGTCTTTCGATTTGTTTTTGAGGTCCTTGACCTTTTCACTCTTATTGATGATCGTCTCGATGATGTTGTCGCCCAGTGCGCGCCAACCTTCGATGCGTTCGACGGCTGCCATCGCCTCGGGGTTGTCGATGATGCGGCGCAACGTGTCATTGTCCACGTTGACCAGCAGCGCGGATTCCCATTTGCGCGCCAACAGGGTGGCCGATGTTCCGGCCATCGCAATGTCGAGGATGCCGCCCGCGTCGATCTGCGTCATGTTCGCGCCGTCATAGGCGAGCACGGGCAGGAACGAGACAAGCTCCCGCACGGCGTTTTCGGGGTTGGCCTCGCCCGGCGATAGGCCGATGCCGTATTCGGACAACTGCCGCAAAGCACGCGTGGGCGCGAAGTCGAACACGAAACAGACGGGTTTGAGGATTTCTTCCTCGTTCGGATTGTCGCCGTTGGGGTTTTTGATCGACCACGGCGATTGCACCCGGAACGCGGCCTGAAAATATGTTTCCGGCGATTTCAGGTTGCGCAGCATCAGGATGGACGACCATTGCGCCACCGTCACGCCGGTCGTCAGCTTGCCGCACGACAGGGTGATGGTCTTGGTGTCGTAGCCGCTGCCGACCGCCTGCCGGACGGGCGGCAAGGCGTCCAGGCCGATGCCTGCCGAAGCACCTGCCGACACGATCGCCGTGTAGTCATGCCAGAACACATTGTGCTTTTCCGCCAGCAAATTCGCCATCGCGTGACAGGCAGAGACGTTGGGCAGGAACCAGAACGAGTGTTGCAGGTAGGGCAATAGCCGCACATCGGAATACGGGAACGGCGGGCGAGTGCTAGTTTTCAGGCTCTCGACCGCCTGCGGCGCATAGCCGCCCCGGATGATGTCCAGCCATTTCTGCACATCGGTCTTGTGCTTGAACGCCGCCGCGTCGCCGGTGCCGGTCGCGGCGAAAAAAGCGTTCAAATCGAATTCGTCAAACTCCCCGGCGCTGGCGATCGCTAGCAGATCGTCGGGCATTTGGTAGGTCAGAAGCCGCATTTGCGGCAGCGCGCCGTAGGGATTGCGCTTGCCCGGATTCTGCGAGGCGAAGGCGGCCTTGGCGCGCTGTTCGTCGGTATAGGTCCAGTTGAATATCTGCTCCTCGATGAACTCGCCCGTGGCGAGTGCCTTGAAGGGGGTGCCGGAGAGATAGAGATAGGCCCGCGTGGTGATGGGCAGAAACTCGGCTTCGGATTCGGACAGCACGCCCAAATCCTCGTTCACCTCCTCAAGATCGTCGGCGTATTCGAGGCTGGTTTCCTTCTTGGCAACCGCCGCTTCCTCACCTTCGAAAAGCTCCTTCGCCGTTTCGCGCCATGCGCCGAAATGGTATTCATCGAACACGACCAGATCCCAGTTGATCGTGTGAATCCATTCGTTGCGCGGCTTGATATTGCCTGCCTTGTCGCGTCCCAACAGGTCTTGGAATGAGCCGAAATAGACCAGCGGCGTTTCTGCCGGGATTTCGCGTGGGTCGCCATCGACGTTCCTCGACTGGTATCGCCAGCCGTCGAAATCAACGTGGGATTCAAGATCGGTCTGCCAAGCATCCTCGACGGCGGGCTTGAAGGTCAGAACCAGCACCCGCTTTGCGCGGAGTTTCTTGGCGAGTTGGTAAGTGGTGAAGGTTTTGCCGAAACGCATCTTCGCGTTCCAGAGGAAGCGCGGAACGGCGTTGGCGTCTTGGTCCCAGCGGGAATGATAATAGGCGTAGGTCTGTTCCACTGCCTCCACCTGTTCCTTACGCGGCGGGAAATTCTCGTGGTGCGTGCCAGTGAATTGCTGACCGCTCCGCAATTCGGCCAGCACGGTTTTCACGTCGGCCACCGCGCATTGCATCCATTCGAGCTGCGCATTGGCGAAGCCCTTGCGCTTCAAGGTTTCGCGCACGGTATGATCGGTGATGATGCCGCCATCGTCCCGTTCGGCGCGCTCATCCAGCTCGATAGTGTAATTGGTGATGGCGGCGGTTTTGAGCTGTTCGGCCACGCGCTGCTTTACGTTGCGGGTTGTTTGGCCGACTTTGAGGAGACCCTCATGCGCCGCGTCAGCAATGGCATAGGCATAGATGCGCGGGCGCGCTTCCGGCTTCGAAGTGAGGATTTCCTCGATTGTCGGCTTATTCATCTTCACCGTCATCCACAGACACTTCACCAAATAAATCACCTACCAAATCCATCGGGCGAACGATCTTTTCGATGAACGCTATTTCCTCCTCAGTGGAGGCTGTTGCCGAATGCCCGCTACCCATGGTTTGACGCCGTCTGCTGACGGCTTGGGAGCTTGGCGGGGGTCTCGCGCGG
>NZ_BMDZ01000140.1 GCF_014636235.1 Tistrella bauzanensis | reverse complement strand
TCCCTCCCAAGCCAAAAAGGTCGACAACGAGAGATTCAGACTTTTTCCGCCCTGTCACGCACAGTTTCACCCGATTGCCCTGATGCGCAGCCTTGACCATGGCGGCGTGGCGCCACTATACCCTTTGGCGTTGGAAAGGCGCGTTCATGACCCAATCCGTGTCGTATGCGGGTGCGGCTGGCGCGTCTCGCGAAAGTGAGGACACCCCGATGGCGAATGACATCGCGCCGGACGTCTATGCCATGCGCCATTCCTGCGCGCATCTGATGGCGGCGGCGGTACGGGAATTATACCCGGAAGCCAAGTTCGGTGTGGGGCCGCCGACGACCACCGGCTTCTATTACGACATCGACCTGCCCGAGCCGCTGAAGCTTGAGGATCTGCAGAAGATCGAGCAGGCGATGCGCAAGCTGCGCAAGAAGAAGCTGCGCTTCGATCGCCGCGAACTGCCGATCGAGGATGCGATCGGCTTCATGCGCGAGCATCACCAGGATTACAAGGTCGAATTGCTGGAACTGCTGCGCGATCGCGGCACCACGGCGATCGCCAAGGAAACCGGCGATGACACCGCGGTCGATGGCGAGGCATCGGGCGTCGACAGCGTCTCGTTCTATACCACCGGCAATTTCGTCGATCTCTGCCGGGGACCGCATGTCGAGAACACCGGCCAGTGTGGCGAGTTCAAGCTGATCAACATCGCCGGCGCCTATTGGCGCGGCAACAGCGATGGCCCGCAGCTGCAGCGGATCTATGGTCTGTGCTTCCCGACCAAGGAAGAGCTGGAACACTGCATCTGGCAGATGGAACAGGCCAAGCTGCGCGATCATCGCAAGATCGGCCGTGAGCTGAAGCTGTACCGGTTCTCGCCCGAGGTCGGCGCCGGCTTGCCGCTGTGGCTGCCGCGCGGCACGGCATTGCGTGACGAGCTGGAATTCCTGGCCCAGAAGGAAGAGCGGCGCGATGGCTATCTGCGGGTGGTGACGCCCCATATCACCAAGCAGGAGCTTTATTACCGCTCGCGACATCTGCCCTATTATGCGGAAGACATGTACAAGCCGTTCGAGATCGACGGCGAGCATTTCTATCTGCGGCCGATGAACTGCCCGCACCACCATCAGGTCTATCTGGCCGAGAAGCACAGCTATCGCGACCTGCCGGTCCGGCTGTCGGAATATGGCCAGGTCTATCGGTATGAGGCGAGCGGCGCTCTGTCGGGGCTGATGCGGGTGCGTGGCTTCTGCCAGAACGACGCTCATCTCTATTGCCGCTATGATCAGGCCAAGGACGAGTTCCTGAAGGTCATGCGGCTGCATGCCCGCTATTATGATCTGTTCGGGATCAAGGACTATTACATGCGGCTGTCGCTGCCGGATCTCGACAAGCTCGACAAATATGTCGACGAACCCGAGAAGTGGCTGGCAGCGTTGAAGGTCATCCGCGAGGCGATGATCGAGTCGGGCTATCCGTACAAGGAAGTCGAAGGTGAGGCCGCGTTCTATGGCCCCAAGGTCGACTTCATGATCAAGTCGGTGATCGGCACGGAATATGCCATCTCGACCAACCAGCTCGATTTCCTGGCCACCCAGACCTTCGATCTGACCTATATCGGCGAGGATGGCAAGGAACACCCGGTCTATGTCATCCACCGGGCACCGCTGGGCAGCCATGAACGCTTCGTGGCCTTCCTGATCGAGCATTATGCCGGCAACTTCCCGACATGGCTGGCGCCGGTGCAGGCGATGGTGGTGCCGATCGCGGATCGTCACAACGACTATGCCGCCGAGGTCCGCAACCTGCTGTTCGACGCCGATGTGCCGACCGGCACCGGTGGGCTCCGGGTGGAGGTCGATACCAGCACCGAGCGGATGCAGAAGAAAATCCGCAACGCCCAGTTGGAAAAGATCCCCTACATCCTGGTGGTGGGCGACAAGGAGGCCGAGACCCGCACGGTGGCGGTGCGGCTGCGCAACGGCACCGACCTTGGCGCCATGCCGATCGCCGATGTGGTGGCCCGGATCCGCGACGAGGTGGTGAACCGCCGCGACATCGTCCCCACGGCCGACGAGGCCGCTGCGGCGCCGGAGGCGCCGGTTCAGGTCCACTGAGCGGGCGCCGGCAGGTGCTATACGGCGTGGGAAAGGGCCGTCGGACAGTCTTGTCCGGCGGCCCTTTCCGCGTTCGGCACCGGGCCGGAGGCTCTCAGGCCTGTCCCGCCGGCAGGATCATGCAGGTGGCCGTGGCATGGGCGCAGAGCCGGCCCTCGCGGTCGGTCAGCCGGGCTTCGGTGGCGGCGATGCGCCGGCCCATATGGATCACCCGGCCCTCGGCGCTGACGGGCCCTGATGCACTGGTCATGGCCCGCAGATAGGTCACCTTCAGGTCGACCGTGGTATAGCCGGTGCCGGTCGGCAGCAGGGTGTGCACCGCCAGCGCGATCGCACCGTCGAGCATGGTTGCGGCATAGCCGCCATGAACGGTGCCCAGCGGATTGTAATGATCTTCGGTCGGAGAGCCTTGCAGCACCACCACGCCGGCATCGGCGCTGGTGCCGGTCAGGCCAAGCGTGCGCCCGATGCCGCGGGCAAAGCCGCCGGCGGCAAAGGCGGCGCGGACCACCTCCAGGCCCGAGGCGGCGTCACTGCCGCCGGGTTGCGGGCGGGGTGCCTGGTCTGTCTGGTCGGTCATCGGTCGGTCGCTCCTGCGGTGCCGGCGCATGCCGCCGGCGTCGAGGCCGATGATCCGGCGCGCGCAGTTTCAAGTCAATAAGATTGACCTGATGGCATGATCAGGCAGTGGCAGACCTTATCGGTCAGGCATAGCGGCCAAGGGACGCCATGACCGCGGCCCAGGCATCGCGTGCCGCCGGACCGGCATCGGCAAAGGCCTGCTCCATTCGTCGTCGTTCATGGCCCGAGGCCTGATCTTCGACGGATTGCCCCATGGCCGTCAGGTGCAGGCGCTTATAGCGATGATGGGCGGGATCGCGGCTGGTGGTGATCAGCCCGCCATCCCGCAGGTGCTTCATTGGCCGGTGCAGTGCCTGTTTGGTGATCCGCAGCACGGCCAGCAGGTCGCCGACGGTCAGGCCGTCGCGGCGGGCGATGGTGTACAGGATCCGGTGGTGGACCCGCGACAGGCCCAGCGTCGCCAGATAGGCATCCGCCTCGCGGGTCATGCCGCGCCAGCCGTAATACATCAGCGCCAGCGCATCATCGAGCGGATGCAAGGCCGTCAGATCGTCGAGGTCGACGGAGCGGGGGAGGTGGTCGGTGGTCATCGCGGGCTCGCTTGCGGGGCAGGACGGGGCAGCGTCGGAATCAGGGGCGCAGGGTCGACATGTCCAAGACCGGCCGTGACGTTGCCGGGGCGATCGGGCGAGAGAGGCCAGATCCTTACATTGTCAGGAGTCGGTGCGTGAAGGATGCCATGACCATTCAGCGAAGCCGGCTGGTGCTGGCGGGGATCGGATTGGGCATCATGGCCATGATGCCGGGATGTGCCACCCAGGGACAGAGCCGATACCGTCACCAGGAGGTCGGCCGGGCATCGTGGGTGCAGTGGCCGGCTGATCTACAACCGCGTCTGTCGGGCGGTCGGCATGAACAAGGACATCATGCTTCTGAGCGGGGAGGCGGCGGCGCCGATCGATCGGTGGCGTAAATATATTTCGTGAGAGATCAACGGTTTGCCGGGGGAATCGGGCCGGGTCGAAAAAACCGTCAAAAAAGGTGTTGCCAGTGTGTGCGTGGGCCCTTATAAACCGCCCCACACCAGACGGCAGCGCGGTTGACGCGGCGCCGGACGGGGCCGAAAGGCCAGAAAATACAGACCCTTAAATGGGTCGCGGCTCTTGAGTGAGCTGACAGCGCCTGAGGGCGCGGCGGATCTTCGGGTTCGCTGGGGTTTGTAGCCCCGGATCTTTGACATTGTGAAACGGATCG
>NZ_BMDZ01000139.1 GCF_014636235.1 Tistrella bauzanensis | reverse complement strand
CTCAAGCGAACCAGACATTCCATGACCCTCCGAATCATGGTCACCCATTGATTCAGAACTTTAGGAAATACGCAACTGTAATGTTAGGCTCCAGACTCAATCACACCCAGAACGCGATGACGGCTGCAAGCAGCCACGGCCGAGAGGAAACTGGCCGCAAGCGTGTTGTAGCGGGCCACGACACGCATGGAGTCCTTGAGGCGGCAGAAAACGTTCTCGACGAGATGGCGATTGCGATAGCGCTTCCGGCCATACGCCACCGTCCGTTTTCAGTTGGTCCGCCCCCGGATCACCGGAACCGTACCGCAGCCGCGCAAGGCCTCCCGGAGCCTGTCGGCGTCATAGCCTTTGTCCGCGATGAGGTAACGGGTTTTCGGCATCCTGGGCAGGAACAGATCTGTTCCAGTCATATCGGATGCGTTTCCCGCCGTGAGCACGAGCGTATGAGGCCGTCCGAAAGTATCCGTCAGGATGTGGATTGTTGAAGCGGTTGCAGGTGATAGTCGACGGTCCATACGCCGCCGAGCAGTCGCACCGTCGACACCCGGTTTGCGGCACGTGGATGATCCCCGAACGCACCCCCCGTCCGCGCTCGACAGTTCGGCCGATGCCGAAACATCCCGCTTCCGATTCACGCTAGACAGAAGGACGAAGCCTCTCAGGAAAAAGACAGGAACACGATGGACCGCAAGACGACTATGGCAACGGAACTGGCGCTGCTTCTGGCCCTTTCCACGCTTTGGGGGGCGTCTTATACCTTCATCAAGATTGGCGTTGAAACCATTCCGCCCATAACGCTGATCGCGGCCAGAACGCTCATTGCCGGGGCCGTGCTTGTCGCCATCCTCCGTCTGCGCGGGTTGACGCTGCCCACCGACAGAAAGGTCTGGGGACGCTTCCTGTTTCAGGCCTGCCTCAACAGTGTCGTGCCTTTCACGCTGATCGCATGGGCCGAACAAACGACCGACGCCGGCCTTGCGACGATCCTCAATTCCACCTCGCCGATCTTCGCGTTCCTGCTGACGGCGCTGATCACGCGCCACGAGGCCATCACCGGCCGCAAGCTGTTCGGCGTTGCGGCCGGGCTGATCGGAATATGCATGATCGTCGGTATCGAAGCGCTCGGCGGCGTCGGGCATGAGCTATGGGCGCAACTCGCTATCGTCGCCGCCACGATCTGCTATGCCGGCGCTGCGATCTTCGGCAGGAACTTCAAGGGCCTTGATCCGATGATGCCGGCTGCCGGCTCGATGATCTGCGGCGCGGCGATCCTCATTCCGGTCAGTCTCGTTGTCGATCGACCGTGGACCTTGGCTCCCAGCGCCGATTCCGCCCTGGCACTCGTTGCTCTTTCGGTCTTCTCGACGGCGCTGGCCTTCGTGATCTATTTCCGCCTCGTGCAAACCCTCGGCTCTGTCGGCACGACGGCGCAAGCCTATCTCCGGGTTCCGATCGGCGTTGCGATTGGCGTCCTGTTCCTTGGGGAAACGCTTTCGTCAACGGCATGGATGGGGCTGGCCTGCGTTGTGGCCGGCGTGATCGCCATGACGATGCGTGCTCGAAAGCGGGGATGAGCACGCATGTCATGCCTCGCCCGTATCGTCGTAACGATCTTCCACATCTGGCCCGATCGATGGCGTCAGCGCCGCAATCTCCGTGACATGACCGATGACCAGCTTCGCGATCTCGGGATCAGCAGGCGCGACGCGATGCGGGAAGGCCGCCGCCCCTTCTGGCGATGACCCGTCGCAAACCAGGAAGTCGCTTGCTGCCGCCGCTCGTCTTCCAGATGCATCGGGCTGTCGCGTAGAAGCGGCAGTTTCCGGCAATGCATGGTGGGCGTGCGGTGATTGGGGGGCAAAAGGCGGGCCGTGCGGGATAGCGATGAGAACTATGTCAACTCCATAACCCTATATAACCCTCCGAAATATGGCATAAGGGGACAGTATATCCGCTTTAAATCCACCAGACGCCTGCTTCGCGCCACCATTCCTGTCATTAGACGTTACATACGCCGAACTACAAGCCAGTCATTCACAAGATTATTTACGGAAAATAGTTCGTTGAACAGCGTCGCACTATTCAATGATGGTGCGGCTCACCTGTGAGGGAGGCTTCGATGAAGCTTACGTATTTACGTGCAGGCGCTAAAATGGGGCAGCGTAAATGAGGGAGAGCCCGGATCCCGACCGCACTACGGTCCAAACGTTTACGCGACCTCTGTTCGCGACCCTGATGGAAACAAGCTGCAGGCGGTTTGCAACGCATTGGACTGATCGCCGGACCAGGGGCTACGGCCTTTCCACACCGGGGCACGCCCTCGGACCGGAACACGGCGTGGTCAATCGCTATCCTTTGACGATGAGATACCCACCCGTGCCGATCATCAAGGTGCCGGCGACCATGCGAATGGGCCTTCTGAAGGGAAACCCTTGCGAAGCATTGGCGACCGCACGCGCCGCGAAGGCATAGACCAGTTTCACGCCGCCCACGCCGATCAGCGTGATCGATCCGATCACACCGATGTCGAAGGTCGAGAGCGCGGTCACGTCGACAAAGACCGGAAACAATGCCGCGTAGAACAGGATCGCCTTCACGTCGCCGAGCGTGAGCGCGACACCCGCGGCAAAGCTCACGCCCAGGCCGCCCGCCCGGCGCACATCCGTTGGCTCGCCCGCTTTCGCGCCGCCGCGGATCAGGCTGAAGCCGAACCAGATGAGATAGGCGGCGGCGAGATAGCGCAGCACGGCGAAAAAGGTGCCCATCAACTCCGCGACAGTCACGAGCCCCGCTATCGCCATGGCGGCGAAAATGAGATCCCCGGCAACGATGCCCAGCGCCGAGGCGATGCCGTGGCGCACGCCCAGCGTCGCCGATCGCACGACCACCAACGCGACGCTCGAACTGGGAATTGCGGCGAGCGCGACCATGACGAAAAGCAGGGAAAGCGAACTGGCAAAGGTCATGAGGAGGCAGTCAACTCACAAGGCAATCGGCGCATGCTCAGACATTACGTCGGCGAGCATCGAATCTGCAATCTTCACCAATCGACTTTGTAGGCGGACATCCGGGTGCACTGCCATCCAACAGGCGGCACGTCCATGCGGCCGGGCCTCAGCGCGGTGAAGCGACCGTCGCCGCGCGAGACCTCGACGCCCTCAAAGGACGTGCACAGGTCGCTCCGGTTGCGATAGGCTTCGTCAACCTGTCAAGGGACAAGAACCCGATGGAAGAAACAACTCGAACCAGGATCATCGGCGCGGCGGAAGCTCTGTTCTACGAGCATGGGCTGCGCAGCGTGAGCGTGGATGCGATCGCGGAACGCGCCGGTGTCACGAAACGCACGCTCTACTATCATTTTGCAAGCAAGGACGAACTGATCGCCGCCTATCTGGCCGCGCGGGACGCGCCCACAGTTGAACGATATCGCGACTGGCTCGGCGACGACGACCGGCCGTTGCCCGATCGGATCACGACGATGTTCTCTGCTTTGGCGGCATTCGCCAAGCGCCCCAGATGGCGAGGCTGCGGGTTCACCCGCGCGGCGGTGGAACTCGCCGGTCAGCCCGGGCACCCGGCCGTCGTGATGGCGGCGGATCACAAGAAGCGCTTCGAAAGCTGGCTGACGGAGGAGCTGCGCGGCAGCGGCGTTTCAGATCCGGGCCTCGTCGGGAGGCAGGTCATGATCCTGCTGGAAGGAGCGATCGCCCAGATGCTGATTCACCGTGATGTCTCCTACGCGATGGCGGCCGGCAAGGCCGCGGCCGCGCTCGTGGCCGACGGATTTCCGGAAACGCTCGAACGCGCTGCGCCGGCCGAGGCGCGGATGGCCTGACCGCGGTGATCTGACGCGGATCCCATGTATACTCACTAGCAGCCTGTCGGAGTTGACCCCAAGGGTCTGGTTCGATCCGGTTTAGGGGCGTGCGGTGCTTTGATTGTGCGGTGATT
>NZ_BMDZ01000138.1 GCF_014636235.1 Tistrella bauzanensis | reverse complement strand
GGCCATCAGCGCGCAATCCCGTTGAAACCAACGGAATCATCGCACCGCTCGCACGCTGGGGAAAGTCCGACAGGCTGCTAGGCCATCTGGCCGGGCTGCCGGAGGTTCAGGACTGATCCCCACGGCGGCCACGGCCGATGTTCCGGCCTGGTCCGATCAGTCGGTGCGGGCGGCCTTGATGCTGCGGCGCAGCTTGACCATGCCGCCGATCCAGCGTTCGTAATCGCTGGTTTTGTTGCGCATGTATTTCAGCACGATCTCGTGCGGCAGAATCAGGAAGCGCTCGGCCTCGATCGCCTCGACCACGATGCCGGCGACGTCTTCGGGCGTGAGAACGCCGTCGAGCGAGGCGGGGTTGCCGGCCATGGAGCGGAGCATGGCGGTTTCCACACCCTGCGGGCAGAGCGCCGACACGCGGATGCCGTCATCCTTGTGTGCGATCGCCAGCGCTTCGGCAAAGCCGATGGCCGCGTGTTTGGTGGTGGAATAGGTGGCACTGCCGATCTGCGACAGCAGTCCCGCCGCCGATACCGTGTTCAGGAAATAGCCATGGCCGCGCGCCTTCATGCGCGGCACCAGCAGCTTGGCCGCATGAACATGCGCCATGACATTGACGCCCCAGCTCCGCTGCCAGTGTTCCTCGGATGACGAGGCGGCGTTGTCGAAATCCGGATCGCCCAGACCGATACCGGCATTCGAGCAGAACAGATCGATCGGGCCGAATTTGGCTTCGACATCGTCGATCATGGCCGCCATCTGGTCGAAATTCGACACATCGACCTGATAATGACCCTGGGCCGCGCCCGATGCGGCGGTTTCCGCTGCGGCATCGCCGTTCAGGTCGACCGCGATCACCGCCCTGGCGCCTTCTGCGGTAAAGCGCTGGCACAGCGCCCGGCCGATACCGGCACCGCCGCCGGTGACGACGATGACCTTGTTGTCCAATTTCATGGGGGGAGTTCCTCCGGCGTAGGTGGTTTCTTGTTGTGACAACAACTATAGGCGGGAAGCCGGCTGATCCAAAACGATGACATGTCCCACGCGCGGATCGGCGGTGCCATCGTGCAACTGCCGGATCAGCGATGCGGCCATGTCCATGCCCCGGGCCTCGCCGATCCGCATCCAGGGTGCCGCACCGGTGGTGGCGCGGGTGATGAAGGCGGTCTGGTCGATGTTGAAGCGCCGGGTGAATTCGGCCCCGCCCCAATCGGCATTGCGCTTGCGGATCTGGACCGGCGCGAAAAACATCACCGGCGCGGGGCCCGGCAGGGTGGCGCCATGTGCCAGTGTCTGATCGAGAGGTGCGGTGTTGGCGGCGGAGCCGACCAGACAGTCATGGACCAGGGCCGGTCCGAAATGGTCGTGGACCCGCGCGCGCAAGCCGTCATCGCCCGAGAAATCGACATAGAGCACCGGGCGGTCGGCGGCGATATCCTCCAGCCGGTCATAGGTCACGACCCGGTCGTAGAGGCCGAGCCCTTCCGTGAAGCCGCGATTGCCGGCGCTGGTCAGGCCGATCAGTTCGATCCGGCCGGTGGCGCGGGCGGCGCTCAGACAGAAGGCGGCGCCATAGGCGGTCTTCGATGACGCGCTGGACACCACCAGCCGGCTGGCGCCGAACCAGCCATTGTCGGCCAGATAATCGGCGAGCACGAAGGAGGTGATGAACAGCGGCCGGATCAGCATCTGGGCATTTTCGAGCGCCGGATCATAAGCCGCATCCTGGCTGCAGCGGGTGTACTGGTTATAGGCCGAGGTCAGCGGCAGGCGATGATCGGCGACGTCATAGAAGCCGCGCGGCGTGATCCGCCCCGGGGTCATCCGCACCAGCTCGCGGATCGGGAAATAGCCATAGAACCGTTCGCCCACAGCGATTCCCTCGACCGTCGAGGCCACGACATCGGCGAAACCCCAGACCGGCATATGGCCGTGGCTGTCGCGGCCGGTCGGAAAGAAATCCCAATAGCGCATCGCGTCGCCGAAGGCGGCATAGGTGATGTTGTTGGTGGTCAGCGCGAAGCGGTCGAGCCTGAGCCAGATGTCGCCAGAGGCGGGCGGCGCCTCGTCGATCGTCTCGATCAGCGCGCCGCCGAGATCGGATTTCGGTGTCAGCAGGCGGGCCGTGGTGCGGGGCAGGGTCATCGGTGTATCCTCCGGTTGCTGATGATCGAGACTACCGGATTGCCCGAAACCAGGGGTTCGGATTTGCCATGCCGCCACAGCCGCCGAAATCCGCCGTCCACAAGCCGCTGAAACGGCCGTCGCAGGCCCGCGCCCGGTTCACGGTGCAGACGATCTATGACGGCATGGTTCGGATATGGCTGCGCGACGGCCCCGACGCCGTCACCACCAAGGCGGTTGCCGCCGAGACCGGTTTCGCGGTCGGCACGCTTTATGATTATTTCCCCAACCGGACCGCGCTGTTCTCGGGCTATGTCCGGCATTGCATCGACGATCTGCTGCGCCGGCTGGACGAGGACGCGCTGGCGGCCCGCGATCTGCCCTGGCCCGAGCGGCTGTCGCGGATGGTGCGGATGACCTGCGGCGCCGACGGCGCGGCCCCCTGTTTCGACCATGCGATGCTGATGATCGAGCATGCCATTGCCGAGGACAAGCACCACCGCCGGGTCTATGAGGAACTGTCCGGGGCCTGGGTGCGGATCATTCAGACTTGGCCGGATCTGCCGCCGGGTGTCGATGCCCGGCGCATCCGGGCGCTGTTCGTCACCGTGCTTGGCACCCGCCGTTATGTCCTGCTGGTCGAGCCGACCGGGCCTGAGATCGGCGACTGGGTGGCGGGGCTTGAGGCGATCGCCTGTCGGATGTTTGACGGCGGTTCATCGAAAGCTGGCTGATCCGGGGTTGCATGAGGGGCGGGCTGCCGCTAAGAAGAGATACGTTATAACATTACTGTTGCAAATTGAGCGGGGACACCATGCTTCGAACCGCGCGCCGGACGGCGTTGTTCTGCACCACAGCCATCGGTGCCGTCACCATGGGCTGCGCGGTCGCCGTGGCCGAGGCGCCGCAAGCGGGAGCGGCACCAGCGGCCTTGCCTGGACTGGTGGTGACCGCCGCCAGCCCGATCGCGCGGGACGGTGCCGTGGTGGCCGATGACGGCCTGCCGGGATTGTCGCCGGTCACCGCCGGCAGCTTCGTGCCGGTGACCCTGGTCGATCGCGATCAGCTCGATTTCGATGCCGGCCGGACCCTGGGCGACGTGCTGGACGGCGAGCCGGGCATCACCGCCAGCAGCTTCGCGCCCGGTGCCAGCCGGCCGGTCATCCGCGGCCTGGACAGTGAGCGGGTGCGGGTGCAGGAAAACGGCATCGGCGCCCATGACGTCTCGGCGCTGGGCGAGGATCATGGCGTGCCGATCGATCCGCTGGCCGCCGAGCGGGTCGAGGTCATCCGCGGCCCCGCCACCCTGCGCTGGGGCTCGCAGGCGATCGGTGGCGTGGTCGATGTATCGAATGACCGGATTCCGGTCGATATCGCGCCGGGGCAGTCGCGCGGTCGCGTTCAGGGTGGCTTCGGCTCCACCGCCGATGACCTCGACGGCGCGGTATCGCTGACCACCCGCCATGGCGGCGTGGCGCTGCATGCCGATGCCTTCGGCCGCAGGGCCGGCGACTACGATCTGCCCGATGGCGGCACCCAGGCGAACAGCGGCGTCAAGGCCGATGGCCAGTCGATCGGCGGCAGCTATATCGTCGACAATGGCTATATCGGCACGTCGCTGTCGCGCTATGGCAGCATCTATGACATTCCGGGCGGCGAAGAAGCCGAACTTCAGACCCGGATCGACATGGAGCAGGTGACCTGGCGTGGCCTTGGTGAATACCGGCCCGAGCGTGGCTGGTTGAGCGCGGTGCGGGTCTGGGCCGGTTATTCGCGCTATGACCATGACGAGATCGGCCTGGGGATGTCCCGCCCGATGTTGAAAAGGGCTCGGCGGACGTCGCTGGTTGATGAGGCTATGCAGCCTCGCAGACGGGGTCA
>NZ_BMDZ01000137.1 GCF_014636235.1 Tistrella bauzanensis | reverse complement strand
CCCTCAGGTCCGCGATCATTGAATCGAACTCCTGACCGTTTGGGAATCCCCTATGAGTCAGGACTCACGAGATTTGGTATTATGTGCTCGCCCGCAATCCCGGCCCCATCGCCCGCGCGATCGAGGAAACCGTGGCGCTGCCGATCGCCATACCGGGCCTGGCGCTGGCGCTGGCGCTGATCCTCACCTGGGGCGGTGCCGGCAGCTTCCGCACCTCAAGCAGCTTCGTGCTGGCCGGCCACGTCATCTATACCCTGCCCTTCATGCTCCGCTCGGTGATCGCGGTGATGGTGGCGATCGACATGAAGACGCTGGAGGAAGGCGCCGCCAGCCTGGGAGCCGGCTTCACCCGCCGCTTCCTGACCGTCGTCGTGCCCAATGCTCTGCCCGGCGTGCTCGCGGGCGGGCTGATGGTGGTGACGCTGTCGATCGGCGAATTCAACCTCACCTGGATGCTGCACACGCCCCTGACCAAGACCCTGCCGGTCGGGCTTGCCGACAGCTATGCCTCGATGCGGCTGGAAATCGCCAGCGCCTATACCCTCGTCTTCTTCGTGATGATCGTGCCGCTGCTGGTCGCGATGCAGGTCGCGGGACGCCGATCGAAACGGACCACGTCATGACAGCCACCTCGCCCTCCACAATCCGCGCCCGCGCCACCACGTCCAGCCGGGCAACCGCCATCAGCCTGCGCGGCTGCGCGCGCACCTGGCCCGACGGCACCCGCGCGCTCACCCCCATCGACCTCGACATTCCGGCCGGGCGCACCGTCGTGCTGCTCGGCCCCTCGGGCTGCGGCAAGACCACCCTGCTGCGGATCATCGCCGGCCTCGACCAGCCCGATCCGGGCGGCCGGGTGCTGTTCGACGGCGAGGACGTCACCCGCCGGCCGATCGAGGCGCGCGATGTCGGCATGGTGTTCCAATCCTATGCCCTGTTCCCGAACATGACCGTGCGCCAGAACATCGCCTATGGGCTGAAGGTCCGGCGCATGGGCCGGACCGCCATCGCCGCCCGCGTCGACGAGATGCTGGCGCTGGTCCGGATCGAGGCCCTGGCCGACCGCCGGATCGATCAGCTTTCGGGCGGGCAGCGCCAGCGGACGGCACTCGCCCGTGCCATCGCGGTGCGCCCCCGGCTGCTGCTGCTCGACGAACCGCTGACCGCGCTCGACGCCGCCTTGCGTGAGCATCTGCGCACGGAAATCGACGGGTTGCTGCGGACGCTGGGCATCACCGCGGTCTATGTCACCCATGATCAGGCCGAGGCGATGGTGCTGGGCGACGAGATCATCGTGATGAATGCCGGCCGCATCGCGCAGGCCGGGTCGCCACGCGACATCTATCACCATCCGGCCGACGATTTCGTGGCCGGTTTCATCGGCACCATGAACCGCGCCACCGCCCCCGATGGCACGGCGATCCTGTTCCGCCCGGAAGATGCCCGGATCGCGCCGGCCGGGTCCGCCCTGCTCACCGCCACCGTCGCCGCGGTGCATTTTCTGGGCGATCGCTGCCGGGTGAAGCTCGATGGAGCGGCGGGCGAAACCTGGATGCTCGACCTGCCGCCGCGTGACGGCCTGGCCCTGGGTCAGACCATCGGCATCGATGTTCCCGATATGGCACGCATCGCGCTGACCGGCACGTCCGGCGCCGCGCCGGACAACAAGGCCGCCTCATGCTGATCGCACAACTGACCGACACCCATCTGAAGCCCGGCGGCCGCCCCGCCTACGGCCGGGTCGACACCGCCGGCCTGCTGGTGGCGGCGATCGACCATGTCAACGCGCTGACGCCGGCGGTGGATGCGGTGATCCTGTCCGGTGACCTGACAGACACCGGAACCGCCGGCGAATATGCCGTGCTGCGGCCGCTGCTGAACCGGCTGCGCATGCCCTGGTACGCGGTGCCCGGCAATCACGACCGCGCCGACGCCCTGAAGGCGGCATTCGGCGATGTGGTGCCGTTCGCGCCGGCGGTCGATTTCGCCGCCTGTGTGGTCGATGATTTTCCGCTGCGGCTGATCGGCCTCGACAGTTCGGTCGATGGCGTGCCCTGGGGGATGATCGGCACGGCGCAGCTCGCCTGGCTGGACGCCACACTGGCCGCGCGGCCCGACGCCCTCACGCTGGTCTTCGTTCACCACCCGCCATTCGAAACCGGCATCGGCCATATGGACGTGCAGAATCTCAGCGACGGCGAGGCATTGATCGCGGTGCTGCGCCGTCACCCGCAGCTTCGCCACCTTGCCTGCGGCCATGTCCACCGCGCGATCGACACCATGATCGACGGCGTGCCCGTCTCCATCGCCCCCAACGCCGCCCATGCGGTAACCCTCGACCTCAATCCCTCGGCACCCTCCACCTTCACCATGGAACCGCCGGCCATCCGCCTGTTCCACCTCAACCCATGGGGTCACCTGATCAGCCACCTGACCTATCCCGGCCGCTTCGACGGACCGCATCCGTTCTTCGACAAGGCGGGCGGATTGATCGACTGAGGCGGCACCATGGCATGGGATGCCTATGGCAGACGGTGCCTATGGTGTGCGGGCCGTCCGCCGCACCGATTGCGGTGGATGGCCGAATGCCCGGACAAAGGCACGGCGCATGCGTTCGGCATCGCCGAACCCGGTGGTCTCGGCCACGCGCTCGATCGATTGGCCGGATGACTGCACCCGTTCACGGGCGACTTCCAACCGCAGGCGTTCAATCGCCTTCGACGGCGTGGACCCGGTTTCGGCGGTGAAGGTCCGGGCGAAATGGCGCGGGCTGAGGCCGGCGCGCTCGGCCAGACACTCCACCGTCAGCGTCTTGTCCAGATTCTCGCGCATCCATGACAGCAACGGACCGAAGCGCCCGTTCGGTGTCTTCAGTTCCAGCAGCGACGAAAACTGCGACTGCCCGCCGCCACGGCGGTGATAGAGAACCAGTTGCCGCGCGATGTCCTTGGCAACCTCTTCACCATGGTCCTCGGCCGTGATCGCGAGCGCCAGATCGATCCCGGCAGTGATGCCGGCCGACGTCCAGATCGTCCCGTCGCGCAGAAAGATCCGGTCGGGATCCAGCCTGACCTCGGGATAGCGTGCGACGAAGTCCTGGGTGCGGCACCAATGCGTCGTCGCCTTGCGGCCATTCAGCAGGCCGGCGGCGGCGAGGATATAGGCGCCGGAACACACACTGGCGATCCGCACGCCCCGTTTCGCCAGCCGGCGCACGAAACCCAGCGTCTTCGGGCAACCGACGACCTCGTCCACGCCGAAGCCACCCGCCACGACCAGCATGGTGATGGCATTGGCCGACCTCAATCCCGACGACAGGATCTCGACCCCCGACGAACTGCGCACCGGGCCCGCACGCACCGCGATCATCCGCGCCGTCGGGGCTGTCGGCACGATGCGTTGTGCGATCTCGAAGACCGTGGCCGGGCCTGCCGCGTCCAGCAACTGGAAGTCGGGAAAGATCAGGATACCGATCATTGGCCCATCCAATCAAAACCTCGTCCGTAAACGAGGGAACTATGGCATTTCGGATTAATTCCGCGCATGGCACCGTAGCCTCGTCAAGCTGTTTCGAGGTGCCACAATGTCCAAACCCCTGAAATTCGGTCTGCTGGTCTTTCCGAACATCACACAACTGGATATGACCGGTCCGCTCCAGGTCTTCTCGTCCCTGCCCGGAGCCGAGGTTCATCTTCTCTGGAAGAACACCGCACCGGTGCAGAGCGATGGCGTGCTGTCGATAACGCCCACGACCACCTTTGCCGACTGTCCGCAACTCGACGTGATCTGCGTGCCGGGCGGCTATGGCACCGACGCGCTGATGAGCGACACCGAGGTGCTGGATTTCCTGCGCCGTCAGGCCGACGCTGCGCAGTATGTCACCTCGGTGTGCACCGGCTCTCTGGTGCTTGCGGCGGCCGGGCTGCTCGACGGCTATCGGGCAGCCACCCATTGGAGCGCGGTCGAGGCGCTGGCCCTGTTTGATGTGACCGTCTCGCGCGAGCGGGTCTGCATCGATCGCAACCGCATGACCGGTGGCGGTGTCACCGCCGGCATCGACCTGGGGCTGACCGTCGTGTCCCGGCTGGTGGACCGCCAGACCGCCGAGGCCATCCAGCTGCGGATAGAATACAACCCTGCGCCGCCCTTCAATGCAGGGGAATCGCATTTGAAGAATAGCCCTGGCGACCGGTGGCGAAGTGGAGTCTGTATGAGTGTTCCTGAGAGGGGGACATG
>NZ_BMDZ01000136.1 GCF_014636235.1 Tistrella bauzanensis | reverse complement strand
TCTCATCGCCTCCATCCGACGCACCGCACGGTTCATCGCAAGGGCTTGAAATCAATGGGTATTAGTTTTGAGTCCGACTCTCATCAGGCGGGCCTCGCTTAGTCGATTTCAAACGTCGCTGTGTCGAAGATCAACGAGGTCGCCTCGTCCTCGCGATCAAGCAGCCCGAAATGTTGCTTGAAGCGGATGACGGCCATGGTCGCGTTCAAGGCGTTCAACTCGGTGATCTGAGCCTGTTTGCGATATTCATCCTCCTTGGCGTTCTCGACGGGCAGCCGAACCGTGCCGACATTGTCATCGAACGCCTTCCGATCGCCTCCCGTCACTCGCACGAACCCGCTAAGGCCGACGGCCGATCGATTCAGACCCATCCCGCAGTCGACGTAAGGCACGCCATTCGCGCTCAGCCAGTCGATGATAAGCCGGCGTGCGGGTCCATCATCGACAGAGACGAAAACGAAGTCGAAGTGCTTCAAACGCTCGACATTTTCTGCCGTGATGCGCTGGGGGACGCCCTCGATCCCGCTGTGCCATTGGTCATAATGCTGCGACAGAACCTCGACCTTCAGCCTGCCGATGGCGTTCGGGATGAAACCCGGGAACCTAAAGATCGTGTGCACATGCACCTTGTCATCGTCGAACAGGGTGATCTGCGCGAGGTGCGTCCGCGCCAAGAAGTTGAGGATGTACGAGCCCGTCCCGCCGAGGCCGATGATCGCCACGCGCTTGCCGCGCAACAGGGCCGACAGGTCGTTGATGTGATAGCGAGATGACATCGTGTCCGGATACCGAAGGGGTGAACACTGCGACGCGGCCTTCACTGCGATCGCGCGCAGCGGCGTGGCCTGCGGATAGGCCGCCAGCGCCGGGGCCGTGATCGTGTCGAGATAGGTTTGCACCTTCTCGTCGAATGAACGGTAGGGGCGCATCGTGCCGTTCTCGTCGAGCAGTTTGTAGGAAAACGAGAAGTCAGTGACGAGATCATCGCTGACCGTCACCTTGTCCGCGCCGCCCCCAAGTTTGAGCTGGCGACCCTGCTGGTCGTGCGGCGGGCTACCGCGCCACCATGCTTGGTGGTTCGTCGGTGGATCGATCGCTTGGCCGTTGAGGTCGACGGGGCTGACCCAATCGCCGTGCTGGAGCTTCCCGTCCTGATCAAGGTAGGGCAGGCCGAAGAAGACGAGATAGCCGCCGATGAAATCGATCAGGTACCCCGTCTCCTCGTAGTCCTTGATGAAGGCGTTACGACTCGCCAGTTCCGGCAACCCGAAAGCGCATGCCATCCTTCACCCTCACCTTCTGACCGGGGGCCAGGGTGCCGCTCGGATTTTCAGCGGGCCCATGGGAGTACTTCACGAGGTATTCGTTCGACGGCTTGCCGCCGCTACCCAGGTAGAGCTCGACCACGCGAGCGTAAGTGATCTCCTTGGTCTCGATTTCGTGGTCGTCGCCGTTGACGAGGATCTCGAAGACCTTCTGGCTGTAGAAGTGCTCGTCCGCCGTCAGATGGATGACGGTCTCGTCACGCGGGATCATCTCATCCTCCGCGTCACCCTCCACTTCCCGGTAGAGCTTCTCGTGCTTCGGGATGTCGGCCAGCGCATAGAGCGCTTCGCCGGTGGTGGGGTTGGGCGAGCTGTAAGCCACCCGGTCGATATGGATACGCACCAGGTGCGCCGCGACATTGACTGACATTCTACTTCTTTCCCCGCTTTCGCGGCGCTTGCGTTTCGCCCTGCCGGGTGGCACCTTGGTGTCCGGCCAGACAACGCCGGGGCTCCAAAAAACGCCCTGTCCGGCAGAGAGCCAATTCAGGGCGTGTTGTCTGTGTGGACAACAGAATGAGGGAAACAGTGACGACTGTCAAGGAGGGCGGATGCCGGAGTCCGCGTTAGGGGTTTGGCTTAAGGCGCTCCGCGGGGGGCGGAGCCTTCGGACGGTCGCGGAGCAGAGCGACGTCGACCACGCTTATATCTATCGCCTTGAGACCGGCGCGAAGGAGTCGCCGTCGGCCGAGGTCTTGGACAAGCTGATCGCTGGTCTGACGCCCTCAGGGCGCAACGCCGAAATACTGCGCTTCCTGGCGAGCCACCCCAACATAGACCCCGGCCTCGCCGAGTTCGCACAGGCCGATGACGAAGTCACCCCCGAGGAATTCCACATGCTCACCACCGTCGTGAACCGGGGCGCTCGTCCCGACTACGCCACCTCGCTCGCCCGCATTCGCAAGTTTATGAGGGAGGACGATGATGGATGAGGTCGCCGTTGCGATGAAGGCGCGCGACTTCATCGCGAAATGCGGTCCTCTCGCCCTCCCAGTATCGGTCGCCGCTTATGCCGCTCAAATCGGCGGCGTGGTGAAGGCCGATACGCTTCAGGAGAACGAAGACGCCTGGTCCTTCCGCGACAAGAACGGCAGGTATCGGATTTGCGTGAATTGCCTCCATGACGGCCGGCGCCAGCGGTTTAGCGTCTGCCACGAAGTGGCCCATGAAGCGCTTGGGATTGCCGCCGACCATACGGCTCCGAGTTGGAGTTTTGCTCGCCGGCCTCAGGGTGAAATCGCCTGCGATATTTTCGCGGCGGAACTTCTCCTTCCCCACAAGCTGTTCAAGCCGCGCGTCGATGCGGCCGACATGGGCTTCGCCGCGATTAGCGAGCTGGCCGAAGAGTTCGACGCCTCGTTGATGTCGACGGCATCGCGCTTCGCCACCTTCTCCCGTGAGCTGTGCGCCTACGTCCTGTCAGAGAATGGCAAGGTTCGTTACAGCGCGCGCTCCACATCACTCCGCGACGCCAAGGCCTGGATCAGGCCGGGCATGGACTTGCCGAGCGACTCCTACAGCGCGCGTGTCCGGTCCGGCGCAGCGCCCAATGGCCCCGAGGAAGCTGAGCCTGACCAGTGGTTTGAAGATTGGGACCGCGACGGTGCTCTCTACGAGGACGTTCGCCACCTAGGCCAGTGGGATCAAACACTGACGCTGCTTTGGTTCGACGATGAAGTCCTTCCTCCACCGCCTGCAGAGCGCAAGCGCTGGGAGGAAGACACATACGGCCTTCGCGAACTCGACGGCAATCTTCCTTGGCCGGGGAAATCTAAGCGCCGGAGATAAACAATGAGCTGGGCTCAGCGCGCTGCCAGGAACCTCTTGCCTCTCAGCCGCGAGCAATCAGACCTTGCAGTGGCATTGCGCGAGTGGCGCTACGAGGGTGGCTTCCATGATCTCGAAGCGCCCAACGAGGACTGCGAGCTCTGCGATCACCCCGATATTCGCTACCAGTTCGAGATCAGGAACAGGTTCACCGATACCCGCCTTCAGATCGGGTCCGAATGCATCAACCGGTTCGGCATCAGCGCCACCAGCGATGACGGCGAAGATCTCGACGCAGCAGGCACACGGAAGAAGGTCAGCCGTGATCGCCGCGCGCTTATCGAGGAGGCCCGAAAAAAACGGTTGATCACAGCACTCGTAGCGCTCTCTCAGGCCGACCCCGAATTCCGCATCCTGTCGTTCATCGACTACCTGCAAGATCGCGGCGCGTTCACACCCAAGCAGCTCGTCACGCTTCTCTGGCGCTTCGAGAAAGTGCGGGTCCCAGTCGATGTTCGCGACTTCACACTGACCATCCGTCGGGACCGCGAGAAGGTGCAGCTTTTGGAAATGGCCGATTGGCAGATCGGACGCTTGATGCCGGCCATGTCACCGTCCCAGCGGCAATTCTTGGCGGAAGCCAAGAAGCTCAAAGAGTAGGCGATCAGCTCCCTCGGCGGCCCTATGGGCACCGCCCATCGCGACGAATCCTGTCTGACGTGTCTTGGCAACTTACAATCAGCGCTACTACCGAAGGGGGGGCTGGTCCGCACGCAGCAAGTATTTTTTCTCTGCGCCACGCTGGGCCGCTACGCCATCGGAATACTTGTTGAAGCGCCCTATTTATTGCCTCTTCTAATCATCCCCGTCGCCAATCGCGTGTCGCGATTGGCCAATGACGGGGACGATCGTGGCGGCTGCTCCGCTCCATTCCGAGGCCTTTTCACGCGGTGCGCGCATGCTGCGCACCGCGCTCGGTCCGGCCATCGCCGCCTTTCTCGAAGACCCGTCGATCGTCGAGGTGATGCTGAATCCCGACGGCCGGCTCTGGATTGATCGGCTCTCCGGCGGCCTCGAGGATAGCGGCCGGACCCTGTCCGCCGCCGACGGCGAGCGGATCGTGCGCCTAGCAGCCTGTCGGACTTTCCCCAGCGTGCGAGCGGTGCGATGATTCCGTTGGTTTCAACGGGATTGCGCGCTGATGG
>NZ_BMDZ01000135.1 GCF_014636235.1 Tistrella bauzanensis | reverse complement strand
GAAGCTCCTCAAAATGCTCAAGAAACCCAATCGCTTCGCCCAAGGCACCACACGGTTCCATCCGTCCCTCCCAAGCCAAAAAGTGAGATGTCCCAGCAGGTGTGGCCGGGCGTCGGGCAGGATAGAGGTGGATGATTGCCGCCCCGCTCTTCCGCACCCCGCACCCGCAGAGTTGAGGACACGCTCCATGACTGAACCCCGATATCCTGTCCACATGCCCGGCCGACTGCCCCGCCTTGGCCGGACAGTCTGGCCATTGCTGGGTGCGCTGATGGTCGCGGGTGGTGCTCTGGCGGCAGAGGCAACGCCGCCCAAGGATGCGGTGATGGCCGAGCCGGGGCCACAGGCGGCCAGCCAGCGCGGCATGTCATGCGTTGGCGAGGAACCGTTCTGGAGCCTGGATATCGGCATGACCGAGGCGAAGCTGTCGCGGCCGGGGGCCGATGGCATCGACGAGACCGTGCTGACCGGCCAGCTTCAGTCGCTGGATTTCCTGGACCCGCCGATCCACAGCTTCCGGGGCGTGCCCGAAGACGCGCCCGACCAGGTGCTGGTTGCGACCATGGTGCGTGAGATCTGCGCCTCGACCATGTCGGACCAGACCCCCGACCGGCCATGGCGTGCCGTGATTTCCTTCCCCGATGGCAGCCTCGCCACCGGCTGCTGCAAACCCGCCGGCGAGGTGCAGGCGGTGCTGGACCCGACGGCCGGGCCGGCTGAGCGCGCCGAGGATGAGGCGGGGGCGGACGAGGCCTCCCATAGCGATGACAGCCCGGTGGACGACAGCCCGGCGGACGGCAGCCCGGTGGGCGGCAGGTCGGCGGATGGCAGCCCGGCGCACGAGAACTGGGCGCGGGATCTGGCGAGCCTGATGCCGGCGATCCGGGCCTGCGTCGCCGATGGCCGGGTGCCGGTGCAGGCGGTGACGGCCGCACGGGTGATGAACGAGGGATTGATCGGCGTGCGGCTGCGGGCGCCCGACGGCTCACGCCACGACTGCATCACCAGCGACGCAAAGGTGTCGGCCATCGACCCGGTGCCCGAGGATGCAGCCGACACCTGGCCCGGCGAGGGCGATCCGCTGTTCCTGCCGGCCGGCGACCAGCCCCCCACGGCCGCCTGCGGCACCGTGGAGCGGGTGCTGGATGGCGACGGGCAACTGGTTGGTTATCTGCATGCGGCGCCATGCGGTTGAGTGGCGCCCGATCTGCCGTGGACCACTGAGCTGCCCTCGCACAAGACTGCCATCGCACAAGAAGAGGGGGATCCCGGCGCGTGGCCGGCATCCCCCGTCTTCATCGTGCAGATCCGGTGCGGATCAGCGCACGATGACGTTCTTGAACGCCCAGGGCTCGCTGCGATCCAGATCCTCGGGGAACAGGGTCTCGCGGTCCTGCAGCGGGGTCCAGTTGGTCCAGTAGCCGGCCATGGTGCCGAGATAGGGGGTCGAGATTTCCATGATCCGGCGCTCGTCGACCTCTTCGGGCTCGACCAGGCCGGCGGTGGGGTTCTCGATCGCCCAGATCATCGCCGCCAGCACCGACACCGTCACCTGAAGGCTGGTGGCGTTGTTGTGCGGGGCCAGTTCGCGGGCCTCGTCGATGGTCAGCTGCGAGCCATACCAGTAGCTGCCCTTGGCGGGGCCGTTGATCAGCACGCCCAGCTCGTCGACACCGCCGGGCTGGATCTCGTTCATCAGGATGCGGACGCTGGGCTGAAGCTCCCAGTTCTTGCCGGCGAATTCGTGCAGGGACAGCACGGCCTCGTCGCAGGGGTGATAGGCGTAATGGCTGGTCGGGCGATAGACCACCGCGCCTGCCTCGTCGCGCACCGTGAAATAGTCGGCGATCGAGATCGACTCGTTATGGGTGACCAGCCAGCCATGGATCGGGCCTTCGCTGGGCACCCAGGTGCGCACGCGGGTGCCGGCGCCGGGACGCATCAGATAGATGGCGCTGTCGCAGCCGAAATCATGGCGGCGGCCCTCCGGCGGCATCTCGGGCTCATGCGTGCCCCAGCCCAGTTCCGACGGCTGGCAGCCTTCGCCGACGAAGCCGTTGACCGACCAGGTGTTGACGAATTCGCCGCGCGCCTTGGCGGGCTCGCCCTTCTGGGTGTCACGCTCGGCGATGTGCACGACCTTGACGTCGAGCGCCTGCGCCAGCGCCGCCCAGCCTTCACGGCTGTCGGGGCGGGTGGCATCGACGCCGGATGCCTTGGCGATGTCGAGCAGCGCCACTTTCAGGAAATGCGACACCAGGCCCGGATTGGCGCCATGGGCGATGACCGCGGTCGACCCGGCGCCCAGTTCGCGCTTCAGGTCCAGCGCGGTCTCGCGGAGCGCGTAATTGCTGCGCTGCGAGGGGCTGAGATCGGGATCGGTATAGCCACCCGGCCAGGGCTCGATGCAGGTGTCGACATAAAGCGCACCCAGCTCGCGGCACTTGCGGATCAGCGCGAGGCTTGAGACCTCGACCGAGACGTTGCACAGGAAATCGCCCTGGCCCAGCCGCGCTTCCAGCTCACCCACATAGTTCTCGCGGGTCAGCGCCATCTTCAGGAAGGTGACGCCGTATTCATCGGCAACCGCCTTGCCGGCATCATCGGGCGAGATGATGGTGATGTGGTCGGGGGTGATGTCGATATGGCGCAGGATCAGCGGCAGAACGCCCTGTCCGATGCTGCCGAAGCCGAGCATCAACAGGCGGCCGGGGAGAGCGGCGTGCTTGGTCATGATGCGATATGCACTCCTTGTGCGCCGGCATCGCCCGCATGGCGGCCGGCTGTCCCGCCCGGGCGATGGCCGGGGCGTCTCTGACATGGAACGGCGACGCGCGCGGCTTGTCCACCGCGCGCGGTCGAGATTTCAAGGCTTTGTCACAGAAAGCCGGTCGGCGCCGGGGCGCCGGCGCGGTCTTGACCGTGGTCAGCCGCGGTCACCGCGCTTCGCGCCAAGCCGCAGGCGCAGCGCGTTCAGCTTGATGAACCCCTGGGCGTCGCGCTGGTCATAGACCTGATCGGCCTCGAAGGTCGCGAACGCTTCGTCATACAGGCTCTTCGGCGACTTGCGGCCGACGACGGTGACATTGCCCTTGAACAGCTTCAGCCGGACGGTGCCGACCACGTTCTTCTGGCTCTCATCCACCAGCGCCTGGATCATCTCGCGCTCGGGCGAGAACCAGAAGCCGTTATAGATCAGCTCCGCATAACGCGGCATCAACTCGTCCTTCAGGTGCGAGGCACCACGGTCGAGGGTCAGGCTTTCCATCGCGCGATGGGCCACGATCAGGATCGAGCCGCCGGGGGTTTCATACACGCCGCGCGACTTCATGCCGACGAAGCGGTTCTCGACCAGATCCAGCCGGCCGATGCCGTTGGCGCCGCCCAGATCGTTCAGCCGGGTCAGCAGGGCCGCCGGGCTCAGCAACTCGCCGTCGATCGACACCGGGTCGCCATGCTCGAAGCCGATCTCGACATAGGTCGGCTCGTCGGGTGCCGCCGCGGGCGAAACCGAGCGGGTGAACATCTCCTCGTCGGGCTCGATCCACGGATCTTCCAGCGCCCGGCCCTCATACGAGATGTGCAGCAGATTGGCGTCGGTGGAATAGGGCGCCTCGCCGCGCTTGCCCTTGGCGATCGGGATCTGGTGCTTCTCGGCATAGTCGATCAGCCTGGTGCGCGAATTCAGATCCCATTCCCGCCAGGGCGCGATCACCTTGATGCCCGGCTCCAGCGCGTAATAGCCAAGCTCGAACCGGACCTGATCGTTGCCCTTGCCGGTGGCGCCATGCGACACGGCGTCGGCCCCCACCTTGCGGGCGATCTCGATCTGGCGCTTGGCGATCAGCGGCCGGGCGATCGAGGTGCCGAGCAGGTAGACGCCCTCATAGAGCGCGTTGGCGCGGAACATCGGGAAGACGTAATCGCGCACGAATTCCTCGCGCAGGTCTTCCACGAAAATCTCGGACGCGCCCATCATCTCGGCCTTCGCGCGCGCCGGTTCCAGCTCCTCGCCCTGGCCGAGATCGGCTGTGAAGGTGACGACCTCGCAGCCATAATTCTCCTGCAGCCAGCGCAGGATGATCGAGGTGTCGAGACCGCCGGAATAGGCGAGGACGACCTTCTTGACGTCGCGGCTCATGTTCTGAAAGCCCCCGGGAACGACAGGTTATGGGCGGAGTGTGCGGTGATCGCGGCGGTATAAGGACCATCAGGACGGCCGAGTACGACCCGCCCTGGACCCGATCAAGGGCCGCGGATCGGCGCAGTATAGTGCAAACGCGCGTGGCGGCAACTCAGGGCAACGAGTTCAGGTTAACGCGGTGATCGGAATCTCTGGCGCACGATAGTTTGGCGTGATTCAACAGGCTTCCACAG